>NZ_JBDYQK010000015.1:0-132660 GCF_043832615.1 Klebsiella sp. KE9456 | reverse complement strand
ATCACCAGTGCCGTTCAATGTGGCAACTGTTGAAAAAGGTTCGTCACTTTATGGATACCGTCAGCCCATTCCCCGGTGGAAAGCATGGGCTGGCTAAAGTGTAGCGGTATTAGGATCAGTTATTTAGGAACACCATCAAAAATATTCAATGCATTGAGCATGTAGTTATTCTGAGGTGCTACTGAGAAAATAGGACTCAGGTCAACAATTTCATTTCCAAAAATCATTATATTTTCCTTTTATTATTATATTAAGAAGTCTGGAATTCCTGGAAACGGAATCCTTGTTTAACGAGTGCTACAACAGCAGCATCAATATCACCTGCATTCAGGTTGCCTTTCTTAACTTGCACCCAACTCCCCATTGCAGGAGAGCGTAGAACGTTCACACAGCGTGCAGAGCCAGCAGGGACATAATCAGCTACAACAATGTAGGCATCATCACCAGAGGTATACAGGGAGCCATCAGCACCCAATACATCGCCAGCATGCACATCAGCAGCCAGAGTATCAAATTGCATATTCATAACACATGCAAACGGGTCTGTAGCATAAGACACAACATCGGTGAACCCTTTATTGTGGTCGAACAATTGAGATAGATTAATCATTTAGACATTATCCTTATTTAATTTAGATTTTAATAGTGCTGCGTATTTTTCATTAAAAGTGAGTTGCACATTATTACCCGTGTTATCGCTTTTCTCTACTTCTACGCCAGCTTTATTAAGTCGCTTTTCAGCTTCTTCAATCACTTTTTCCACAGGGATATTTAGCATTGCAGCAGTTTTAATACATGCAGATTTAAATTCTTCCTGAGACATTTTTGTGATACTGTTCATTTCTTTTTTCATGTTAATTCTCATTTATGTATGTAATAGGACTTTAAAAGTAGCTATTTAATTGTTTAAAAGTAACTTTGAAAGTGCTATTTTAAGTGAAATAAATCTATTTCAAGTGAGGTAAAAAAGAGGGCACACACTGGTGAGGTGGTGCCCTTCTTTGAGTAGAAAAATAAATGTTCCAACATTATTAACTTATCCAGACGCTTCCCAGGGCACCTAATAAGAGGAGTTTTTCTGTCTCCCGTTCACATCGGAGCTACTCGATGATTTTTTTGATAATGACAAAGCAATGATTTATTCCTGCTTCCCAACATACCAGAGGGCTTAATTCTTAGCTTGTTGTTAAACTATCTGTAATAGATAAAATAAAAGCCATTGACTATTGTCAATAACAAAATGTGCAATCTATGTAGATATACACTTAAGAGCCGTCTGGAGGCTCGGAATACTGGTATTTTTAGAAATACAGGTAAAAACCAGACAGCTCATAGATGTATTCTCTTTGAGAAACCGTCTAATATGAATATAAAGTGTGATTGCACATATATTCCAGACGACATCCCTGCTCTACTACCAGTGTTAGATCCAGTAAGTAAAGCAAACCCTCAACACAAAGGAGAATAAACGAAAGAATCAGAAGAAACTTAAATAAGGAGGTAAATGAGTTTCTCAAAGAGAATGATGATGGAGTGTGTAAAATATCTAACCCTATAAGATAATAATAACATTAAAATATGTATTTGTCAATAGAAAAGTGAAATAAAATACGCTCAAGTCACTTTAAAAGTGGAATTAAATGACAATTAAAAGAGGCTTACGCCCCTTATTCAATATTGTCTACAAACTGTGTGATTTCTGTCTGAATGTTAACGAGGACATCAAGAATATAAATCATCTCATCCTGGTATTCAGGTGTTTTACAGAACTGACTTTGGTTAAACCAGTTGAGTGTTACATTAATTCCTCTGATCTTCTGATTAATATACTGTGTCTTATCTACAGCATATTTAAGAGTCCCCTGAGAAGGGTTATTATAGAAGTCGTTATAAGCTTCTAACAGGAACAGGGACTGATTTACATCTAAATCCTCTACAGTGGCTAACAACACTTCCCAGGGAGTGAGTTTATCCTTAGCAGGTGCTCGCACTTCCTGAATTGCTGTGAGTTCCTCGTGTTCAATTTGTAATGGGGAAACCTGTTCCAGCGCTTCACGTCCACGGCCTGCACGATTCATACTATTAATATTACTCATTATACCTCTTTTTATTTAAAGTTGATTGTAGCCCCTTACAGGGGCCTTATATTTGATGAGGGTGTTATTCATCCTCAGCATGTCATTGTCATTGCACCAATTGGAGTATGCCTGACGCATCTCATATATTGTATTATATTCAGTCAATTTTCTGTCCCTGTGTGATTTTTAGAAGAGTGTCTGCAAGGTCTGTATAATTGCTAGATGCCTCATCCCTGTTATTAAGTCTTTTCCATGCAATATGCTCATCCTCGCTCTTAAAGCCTAACGCCTGCCACCTTTCTAATTCATCGTTAAATTTAGTGGTCATTCGTTTACGAGGAGAATAAAAAACGTTATTATTACAAATGCTATCAATTATTTCCTGTTCTTCTCGTGTGAGTGCTGGGGAGTGAGAATATTCTGGAATAGCGTCCCACTTAGGAATAGTTTTCTCTTTATTTTTCCTCTTACTTTTCCCTATCGCCTTAAGTTGAAGTTTGTTAACATTTAAAATGTTTCTATTTTTACTCATTTATTCTCCATTTTTGATATTTTATTTTTAGTGTATGCGTCAGATTGGAAATTAATACACCCCATAGCATGAATGTCATTAATGATTGCATGTATTCCATTTTATAGCTCCGATGAAAATTAATTAGGATTGATAGGAATTTGAAATATTGGTTACTGTGCTGTCTTTTTTAACGGTTGTTGTATTGGCTTTAGTTTTGACGGTTTTACCCTTGTTAGTAGTAGATTTAGTTTTCGTCGCGATGACATCTACTTCTTTAGAAGAAACTAATCGAATTCTTTCAAAATTCAGATCAAACTTCATAGCATCTAGTGCATCATCGTAATCATAAGAGATTCCTGTTAAAACAACATTCTCTAATACAGCATCACGGGTTACGAGTGAGATAGTCTGACGTGTTTCAAATGTTGTGTTCAGCCAGTCAATAGCCTGTCTCACCCTGGTGCCATTTGCACCACTTGAAGAGATGATATCCCCGCGTAGTTTAATAGGGCTTTCTGTAATCCAGCCTGATAAGGTGATTGTGTCGTTTTTTATTTGAATATGGTCGCTCACCTCACTACCACTCTCGATAGCATAGCTGGAAACGTCCGCTCTCCGCTTTACACCAATCTGAGGAACTGAATCAAACGATAGTGCACTATATTCCTGAATATAACTAGTAGAGGAGTCATTGCTCATGCTCGCAATTACACAAAATCCATTATCTGATTTAGTTTTACTAGTTGATTTAGTGGAAGTTGTATCATTAACGGAGGCCATTATTCAGCCTCCAGACGTTCAATCAATTCCTGTAAATACTCTTTAACAATCTGGTCTTGATATTCCCCAACTTCAACCCCTGCATATTCTGCAAGTTTAAAGAGAAGTTCTGTTTCATTTTTATTTAAAACGGCCATCGTTACTCCAATATTTGTTTACTGTTTCAATGTCTACCTCACTAATCTCTGAACATTGTTCAGGAGAATAGCCCTGTGATTTGTAAATCTTAACGAGCTTCTTAGTATGTTGTTTCCAGTGTTTATCTATTTTATCAACTTGTCCCTCTTCAAATGAATTAGCGATGTCTGTAACACGGAATGTGTCATCACCGAACATAAAATAATTAATCTGATCACCAAAACGCAGAGAGGCAAGGCTCTTTTTTACCTCTTCTTCTGACATATTGAGAGGGGTTAGGAGTGATTTAATAGAATAGAGGGAAAGTTTATTTTCTTTTATATAGTTGTAGAGTTCTTCTTCTCTCGATTTAACTCGTGACATTTATTCTCCTATGTTAGAATGGTAATTCAAACTCTTCATATATTTTGGGGTAGGATTTTGAGAAATAAATCTCAAACCCTGCCGGGTATTTATTGTCTGTATCTTCAAAAACTCTTCTTGCAAACTCTGCAAAGCTTTCATTAGTTAGTCTCCCACCTTCTGATAAGTAGTTTATAAAGATATTGCTCAACGGTTCCATATCGCTATTTACTCGCTTAGTGTGAGTGGTAGCGACGGGCAAAGAGTCAAAATCCAACTCATCCTGATATGCCTCTTCTGAAGTGGTAAAGAATGGGCATTCTTCTACATCGTCGCTGAGAGCTTCTGTATCGCTCTGTGCTGACTCTTCTATAACAACCTGTGGGATTGCATCAGGTGGGTTTATATGAGAGTCTGTAATAGGAAGTGCAATTAATTCTTTATTACGTCTACCTTCAATCTTTTCTTTCTTTAAAATACCTGCTTTTTGCATCTTAGATGTCATTTCAACAAAACGCTGTCGAGACATATCACACATCTTTGCAAGGTCTTCTTGATTTTGATAACAGGTGAGTCCGTTTTCTTGCCAACTTAACAGGTAAGAGTAGATTGTCTTCATTTGCAATGAGAACTTCATTTCTCCCGTTTCAATATCTGGTGAGTAAATAGTGTAGATGTTATAAATGTTATGGTAAGACTTAAAGAATTTTTCTTGCTCTACATCGTTATGTTCATATTTAGTTATAGTTTCTTTATTAGAAAGCATTATTGCCCCTGTTTTGCTATACGCAATTATTATTTGTTAGTAGGTTGTCCTACTTAAATTCCCTGTTCCTTATGCTTTATGGCATATTTGAGTGCGATTGTCTGTGCTTCTTCTGTAAGTAGGGCGCTTACGCTAATTCCTCTGCGCCGCGCTTCTTTAAAAAGAATTGAGAATGTATCGTTAGGGAGAATTAAGGAGGTGTTAGGTCGGCGTTTATTCGCCTTGTCTTCTGTTTTCAAAGAATTTTCCTTCTATCTATATCACCGTTTCCGGCTACTGGTGGTTTAAAGCTATCCACGAACTTATTTAATTTATTTGATTTTCTTAATGCTTTGAATCTGGTCAAACAGTGCAATAGCTTTACGATAACGTTCTGCTCTATCTAAGTGACCCATGCTCTTAGCTGTGTGTTGGCTACGTTTAGCATTAAGTCTTTTAAGTTCACCTGACAGGAGAGCATCTAGAATTGCCTGAACATCATAGTATTTGAAATTAGACATATTATCCTTTTCTTTAGTTATTAAATGTAATAACACCATGCAACCAGAAGGCCCATAGTGCAGTGTTTATTTGCTTATTAATGAGATGATGATTATTTAAATATCACATTATATAGTCTATATTAACATTAATATCTAAATCAGTCAATACCTAAATGCAAAAAAAATGTACTATTTTTAGTACCTTACGAAAAGTCAATATGGTTTACAAATGTTACATGGTTGATTTATAAGGATAAAGTGTATAACAGTATAGAAATCCGGCTTTAGTGTGCATAGGTATATTCTGAGACACATTCTAGAAAAGTTCAAAAATTTAATTACAATAGCGCTTATGTAAATAAAAAATGATACCTTTTTATTATTGCACACTATTAGTAGAAGGAAAGATATATCACCCCCCCCCCCCCCCCGAGACTTCACAGGAACGCTCAGGAGACGTTTTAAGGGGGTAGGATGATGAAATCATACCCCTAAGCTATCAGAATCGCTTAGAGAGCGTTACAGGAGCTTCTACAGAATATCTCTGAATACATTCTGTATAAACACTATTAAAACATCATTAAAACCTCCCTCTCTAATTAGATAGAGAGTGTTAGCGTGTGTCTCTTTAAAGAATGTCTCTCTATAATATATGACACCCGCAGGGACTCTCCGAGTTGTCATGACAATTTCTCTTAAAGATTCTCCGTTCGAAGGCTGACCACTGTCAGACTAACTCTCACTCTCACTAAAAAAAGAAAACAGTCTTTTAATAGACTAAGTTTGCATAAAAGAAACATTCTAAATTGATTACATGCAAAAGGGGCACAGCCCCCAGGCAACCGGAGTTGCCCTAAAAGCTTGCACGAAAGAATAAGAAGGGATTTTTCTTCTTATTATAGAGTGTGAGTGTTTAGGGTTAGTCCGGCTTAGTGAATGAGCATTAGCGAATGAGCTTTAGCCATAGGCTAGTTTGCACGAATCGAAGTGAGTGGAAGCTATGCCAGAATCTTTCATGACGCGTAAGCTGTCATATACTGTTAAGCGTTCCCGTAGGGTGGCAAAGCCAACGCTTAGATCATTCTTTAAATATTATTAAAAGATTAAAGGATAGTTTTATTTATTTAGTATTATATATTAGTCTTATAGTGTCCCGTATGGGGACAGATAGAAGAGTTAACTGTCCCCGTTGGGGACACATAGCCATTTAACTGTCCCCGTTGGGGACATATAGCTAATACCGGGATACTCTAACTGTCCCCAACGGGGACACATACGAAAGTTACGTTTTGGCACTTTCAATCTTTAGGGTAACAGAATTCTGTGGGGGTATCCCCTATCAGGATTAACAGGGGTATATTTGTTAACACAGAATGTTAACTGTCCCCAACGGGGACATATAACCATTCAGTGAAGAGTTTATCTGTCCCCGCTGGGGACACATAACAATATTCATGTGCAATAAATACAATTTAATTAACGTTTAATACTGATTTAATACTCATTTAATCAATGAAAAGAAAGGCTGTTTTAAGCTGTTTTAGAGGAATTATGTGCAATAGTGTATTATGTGCAAAGAGAGACAAAGCCCGGCGTAGCAAGGATTAGAGGTATGTAATGTGCAAGAGGACACCGGAAGGATGCTGAACGAGTTTTCACGTAATCTTTCGAATGAAACTTTTCGTGCAAAAACAATCAATCTGCAACTATAAATGATATTAAGAATCATTATCATTAAAGACATGTTAAACCTGTCGCCTACGATGGCGTGACCTACCCCACCAAACAATAACTTATTGAATTTTATAGCTTTGCAATAACACGTTGTCTTTATTCAAACTTTTATGCAGCGAGTATGCATAGCCACCGCATAACATAACACTATGCAAACTAGAGTTTATAAATGTTATCACATTGAAATTTATAGGATATTTTGAAATTATGAATTAAATGAGAACAGGTCTCATTTTCGATGTGTTCAGCAGTGATTGTGTTCTTGAATGGCGCAGACTAAGCTACGCCATGGTTTGGAGGGGGTTATTCTAATCGTCCCTTGTTCGTATTCACGTAGGGATGAAATTCACCATGAGTAAGACGGGTTTTCCCTGTTTTAGCTTTCAGTTCGGTCCCCATTGTTCTGAGTTTCGCCCTATTGGCTTCAGTCTCCCTCTTCCCTACTTTCTTTGCGTGATAGTTTAGTTCGTAATCTTCCGAGAAATTCACATAATCATGATCTTTCATACGACCCCTTAATCTGTAAAAGTCAACAACCATTTTTTACAACAAGAAAACTCTTAAAGAGCACCTTGCATTGCTTTACTATATGAAATGCATTGTAACATTGTGTGCTTTTTATACATTTTTTATGGAATCGTGATCATGCGCAAAAGTTTATGGTTTGTAGTTGCTTCTATGTTGGTTTTATCGGGATGTGCAACTAAAAAACAAATGGTTCCCACTGGAGGCAGTAAAGCTGATGGGACGGTTCGTATGAGTTATGCATATGGTTTATTTGAGAAACCGGTAATCGACCCACAGCAAGGTATGACAGCGGCCAAAGCACGCTGCGCTGCCTGGGGTTATAATGGTGCAGAGCCTTTTGGGGGGTTCACGTCTCAGTGCACGCAACCATCATCATCAGGGTGTATGGAAACTACTGTTACAGTTGAGTATCAGTGCACTGGGGATATCAAAAAGTAAGTGTGTGTGGGGCTAATACAGCCCCTTATATTTTAACCCTAATTAGGCACCCATTCGACCAATGCGACAGGCCAGATTTCACGAAAAATATCAACAATAATATATTTCTCTGAATCATTACGCTGCCCCTCAAAAATAGCGTAGAAAAATTTATTACTTTCCCATAAATCTTTAAATTTTTCTTTTTCCTCATGTAATACATAGTGCCCATCAAAACGTTTGTAATCGAAACACTCTGTGCCAGGCAAGCGTGCTTTCTCAAATTTTCTTAAAATTGATTCAGTATCGTTTCCCTCTAGAGTTAAGGTCTCAACGGGATGGTTTGAAAATGCGTAATACTCTTTCATTATTAACCTCACGAATCACTTTCGGGCTTTTATAGACAATAAAATGTAGGTAAACACTGCGGCAACGGCCCCGATGATACTGAATATCCACGGTATAGAGCTAACCCCCCCATGATGTGAGCATGCCCCTCGACTACCAATCGATGAAGACCCCCAACCGTCACTACATCCAGAAAATAGCGTGCCAAGATATACAAATACAGCGAGCACAATTAGTGAAATAACGAATCTAAACATAGCGTTCCTTATAAAACTACATCACCAATTTACACAGTCTACCACTGTTAGCAGTTGGCTAAGCGCAGGCCTATGAGTGTATCGTGCCGTTATGCCTAGCGATTGCGTTCTACTATGCCCTACAACAAATTGAACGAGCGCAGCGTTACCAGTTTTCGCTATGGCCTCAGAGATAAAGGTATGGCGGCATGCATGGATAACGCGCTTCTGTCCAAATTCGTTGTATTTCGGAACATTGCAATCGTCCATTAAACTACGCCATTGAATAGCGGTATATTCGTAGGTTGGCAAGTCGTTAAACACAAGATCACCATTTTTAAGGGGCTTAATTCGAGCTAACAACAGCGCCTCAATACTTTTACTGATTGGGATTTGTCTCTGTGCGTGTTCCGTTTTACCGTCCTCAATGAAGATGTAGTAACGCCCCGTTTCCTCATCCTTGCGTATGTGCTCCTTGCGTATAGCCGCCATTTCACCCCGGCGAGCACCGGTGTAAATTAAAGTAAGGAAGTAGTCTTTACGCCAATCGGTAAACGTAGATAACCGTTCTATGAGCCGTTGCATCTCAGGCCGCGAGTAATGCCCACCTTTGTTCTCCGTCACCTCATACTTGATCCCCTCAGTGGGAGCCTTTTCTAAGATATCCTTTTCATCTTTAAGGAAAACTTTGAAAAACGAGGAATAAATCTTGAGGTGCTTTTTAACATTGGCACTACTGATCAAATCGTCTTCAGGAACATCAAAGTCTATGCACTCCTCTAACGTCATCTCTGAGTAAGGCTTCACATTACGGCGTGGCAGGTTCTCAATCACTGCCAGAGTTTGGCGTATGTGCTGTTTGGTGATACTCCCCACAGGAATATCCCCTAAAACATGCGTCAGCACCTCATAGAAGCGATTATTCTCGCGAGCTATGGTGATAACCCATGTTTTCCCCTTCTCCGCTACAAACAGTTTCCACGCATCTGAGAGTAACGGTGTAGTGTCATCGTTAGGAGCATCAACAGTTACAACAGCCTGTTTAGTTGCTGGTTTCTTCAGCTTTTCAGTTTCAGCCAATTGGGATTGCATGGAATCAACAAGAGCACGATAACGGACAATATCACCAGCATAGAACGCCTCATATGCCTGATGTAACATAGCCTGATGCATATCAATCTGCCCCGCCACCTCATAAGCCTGGTCTAGGTCTCGTTGACCGAAAGAAACTTTCTTCTGGTGCAAAGTGGCAAGTAACATCCGAGCGGTAGAGTCCCCCCCGCTGTAGACGCGGTTTAGGAGGGTCTCAGATTGCCCCTTAGCCTCCTCAACACTCTTTGATGCTGAAATAGGACTATCAGGGAAAATTGACTTGTTCAGTCGTCCGAGTTCCGGCATCCGCTTAACCTCATCAACGCCTAGCCTCAACCAATCCAACAGATAGGTATCAAAATCGCGCTGGGTGGCTTCTCTGAAACCATCGATATGCATTTTGAACTGCTCGACGGATAGCGAGCCATTTTGAACGAGAGGAATATATGGGCTTAGGCGACTCATCGTCACTTGAACAGCTTTTAGGGAATCAGTGCCCAGACTGCGACGAAAGAATGTCCCATCAGGGAGACGAAAATTGATGTAGAAAGTGTTGCCGCGTTTGGTAGTGAATTTCGGAGCTTTGTTGTCCACTCTGTTACCCATTGCGTTGACCCTTTTGTTATACATTTCATAGAGTTAACGCTAACGACTTGATTTATGATGTAGATTTATGGCCTTCCCAGGCGTCGTGGTATACATAGAAAAACAGGACGCCAGGAATAACTCTTTCCTGGCCACCTGTTCTGTAAATATTTTTCCGTTCTCTGAACCGTTATCGCTAACGACTGAGACGTGCCTGCTGGCGTGGGCCGACATCATACACGAACTTTAAGATGAATGCTTCTGTGCGTTCCGTCATGTCAGCGCTTGCCAACAGAACCCGTTGTTCACGATGAACCGATGGCCAGCAGATTTTCTGTCTACGGAAACGGTATCAGCACGAATAGTCGCACCATAGAGATCATTGGCCACGGCATCGGTGGACCCCTACGTAGTTTTTATCATTAGGGGTAAGATCGTATTGCCATTTATAATTTTTAGGATTATTCTTAGTTTGCGTTTCGTTTTTCACCCTTTGCATTCATTATTCAATTAAAACAAAGGTCTGGGATAAGTTCACATGCCCGGTCTCATTCATAAATGAGTCTTGAGAATGAAAAATATTGAACCACTTAAACTTCGTGACGTTTGTTATGCAAAAATAAAAACATGTAATAATGATGAAATGATAATTAAGATTTCCGAGATTACGATGGTTGTCTCGCAAGGTAATATTTGCATCCTTTCATTAAAAAGCATGCCCTCTCCTGTAAGATTAAGAAACAAGCTTTCTGAAATTGAATCACTGCTCAATATGACCCAACATCTCGTTATCCCGTGCACTGAAGACACATGTACTGGCTCAGAAAATACGTGATAATAATTAACTTGCGCTTTTTTTAGTTACAAAAAGCAACGAAGTGAATGTACTATTGAAACCTTATCAATACATTCATAACAATATTTCAACAGACTCTCGGCGCATCGCGATATCTCCCTGCCAGAGGTTCATTTTTATTATTTATCAGGCCCTGTTACCACGCAATTCAGGCTGCATAAGGATACCCAGGAAATAAAACGCCAGCATGTTTTTCCCTCTCTTTAGAAGAGAGAGGGAATTGACTCATTTCACGTTTCATTACATAACAATGCGTCAACACCTTTTAAGAAGAAAATAATTTCTGGCCAACCGAAAATTTTCTCCCGCTCGCCCTCCGGGGATACCATGACTATCCGCAAGCCCCATGCCAACGCAATGCTGAACAGCCACAACAACACTGCGCAAACCAAAAAAAAATCGCCGTTCATCACCATTCCTGTGCGAAAACAGGCCAGTGCTCACAGAAACGGCTTCACGTCACCAACGCCTTCACGCAGCACAACCGGCACGTCGTCGGTCAGATCAATAACCGTCGTCGGCTGCTGCCCCAGATAACCGCCATGAATAATCAGATCCACCTGCTTCTCAAGACGATCTTTGATCTCTTCCGGATCGGACTCAGTAAAATCGCTGCCGGGCAGCATCAGCGAGGTGGAAAGCATCGGCTCGCCGAGCGTTTCCAGCAACGCCTGAGCTATCGGATTAGACGGTACGCGCATACCAATGGTTTTACGCTTATCCTGCAACAACCGGCGCGGCACCTCTTTGGTCCCCTTGAGGATAAAGGTATAGTTGCCCGGCGTATTATTTTTAATCAGCCGAAAGGCCACGTTATCGACGAATGAATAGGTCGATAGCTCGGATAAATCGCGGCACATCAGGGTAAAGTTGTGACCATCAGGTAGATCACGAATACGACAAATCCGCTCCATCGCGCCTTTATCTTCAATTTTGCAGCCTAATGCATAGCCGGAGTCGGTCGGATAGACGATAACCCCACCTTTACGCACAATTTCCACCGCCTGGTTAATCAGCCGCACCTGCGGGTTTTCCGGATGGATATAAAAAAACTGGCTCATACTTCCCTCTCAATGTTGTTCTGTGGCCACTTCCCAACTACGCCAGATTCCTTCTACACCAGCGGGTAGCCAAAGTTTACGTCCCAGTTCGATCCACGGACAGGGTTGATGAAAATCAGACCCTTGCGATGCAAGAAGACCAAACTGTACGGCATATGCAGCAAGCCGGGCGCGCTCATGCGGTGCCTGTTGACACTGCGCGACCTCCATTGCGTCGCCCCCCAGTTCACTAAAGTGGGCCAGCAGTCGCTTCAACCATTTGGCGGAGAGGTCATAGCGACCCGGATGAGCAATAACCGCTTTACCGCCAGAATGATGAATGACATCAATTGCTTGTTTTATTGTACACCACTGAGGAGGGACGTAACCGGTTTTCCCGCGTGCAAGATATTTCTTAAACACGTCAGCCATACACTTAGCATGGCCGGCCTCCACCAGAAAACGGGCAAAATGGCCGCGCGTCACCGCCCCACCATCGGCCAGCTTCAGCGCACCTTCCCACGCGCCGGGGATCCGCGCTTTCTCCAGCCGCTCAGCAATCCGTTGCGCGCGATTCTGACGACGCGCTTTCTGTTCATCAAGCAGCGCGGTCATCGCCGGATGGGCAATATCAATATTCAGGCCGACAATATGAATTTCGTGATTTTCCCACAGAGTAGAAATTTCCACCCCGGTGACCAGCGTCAACGGCAGGGAGGCGCGCGCGATCTCCGCCTGCGCGGCGGGGATCGCCGCTACGGTATCGTGATCGGTAATCGCCAGCGTACGGACACGCATCTGATGTGCGCGATAAACTAGTTCTTCTGGTGTCAGTCGTCCGTCAGAGGCAATCGTGTGGCTATGCAGGTCGTAAATCACTGCGTAATGGGTGTTGCTCAAGATGACTCCTGCTGGACATAAACCGGTACCCGTCATACTTTAAGTCACAGGCAGATTGACTGCGGCACGGCAACTTAAGTTATTAAGGATATGAATAAGTGCATCATCATACCGACTCACAGAGAAAATCTGCAAACGGGGGTTGACTTTAATCCCTCGGACTAGTTAACTAGTACGAAAGTTCACATGAAGGGGTATCCGCAATGAAAACGCTATTTATCACTCTGCACGGCTGGTGGCGCGCGTCCTGTTATCGGGCAGCGTAATCGCGTTTTGCACTCAGCATACAGATACCCGGCCCGCCAATGAGCGGGCTTTTTATTGGACAAATTTTTCTACCGAACAGGCGAGAACAATAATGCAAACATCAAAACCGGCACTCGAGCTTCTCACCAGCGACGCCATCTATCGGGAAAATCCGACGGCGTTATTCCATCAGTTATGCGGCGCACGACCGGCCACGCTGCTGCTGGAATCCGCTGACATCGACAGTAAGGATGATTTAAAAAGCCTGCTGCTGGTTGATAGCGCGCTGCGCATTACCGCACTAGGTGACACTGTCACCATTCAGGCACTTTCCGCCAATGGCACAGCGCTGTTAGATCTGCTGGATAGCGCGCTTCCCGCCGGTATCAATAATCAGCGTCAGCCTACTAGCCGGGTATTGACCTTCCCGCCGGTCAGTACGCTGTTAGATGAAGACGCCCGCTTATGCTCGCTGTCGGTGTTCGATGCTTTCCGCCTGTTACAGGATCTGATTACCGTACCGCAGGACGCGCGTGAAGCGATGTTCTTCGGCGGCCTGTTCGCCTATGACCTTGTCGCCGGTTTTGAAGACCTGCCGCCGCTGAAAAGTGATACCGCCTGCCCCGATTACTGCTTCTATCTGGCGGAAACGCTGCTGATTATCGACCACCAGACCAAAAACACCCACATCCAGGCCAGCCTGTTCACGCCGCTGGAAAGTGAAAAACAGCGCCTGTTACAGCGTATCGCCCAGCTTCGTCAGCAGTTAAATGAACCGCCAGCGCCGCTGCCGGTCACCACGGTCAGCGAGATGCGCTGCGACTGCGATCAGAGTGACGAAGAGTACGGTGCCGTGGTGCGTAAAATGCAACGCGCCATCCGTGCAGGCGAGATTTTCCAGGTCGTGCCATCACGTCGCTTCTCGCTGCCCTGCCCGTCGCCGCTGGCCGCTTATGATGTGCTGAAAAAGAGTAACCCTAGCCCGTATATGTTCTTTATGCAGGACAATGACTTCACGCTGTTCGGCGCCTCGCCGGAAAGCTCCCTGAAGTACGATGCCGCCAACCGCCAGATTGAGATCTACCCGATTGCCGGCACCCGCCCGCGCGGTCGTCGCCCGGACGGTTCGCTGGATCGCGATCTCGACAGTCGTATTGAGCTGGAGATGCGTACCGACCATAAAGAACTTTCCGAGCATCTGATGCTGGTTGACCTGGCGCGTAACGACCTCGCGCGCATCTGTACGCCGGGCAGTCGCTATGTTGCCGACTTAACCAAAGTTGACCGCTATTCGTTTGTTATGCACCTCGTCTCCCGCGTGGTCGGCGAACTGCGCAACGATCTCGACGTTCTGCACGCTTATCGCGCCTGTATGAACATGGGCACCCTCAGCGGCGCGCCGAAAGTTCGCGCGATGCAGCTTATCGCCGCCGCTGAAGGCAAGCGGCGCGGTAGCTACGGCGGCGCGGTGGGCTACTTTACCGCTCACGGCGACCTTGATACCTGCATCGTGATCCGTTCTGCCTACGTGCAGGAGGGCATTGCCACGGTACAGGCCGGTGCCGGCATTGTTCTCGATTCCGTTCCTCAGTCAGAAGCGGATGAAACTCGTAATAAAGCTCGCGCGGTGCTGCGCGCTATCGCCCAGGCCCATCACGCGAAGGAGACTTTCTAATGGCCGACATTCTGCTGCTCGATAATATCGATTCTTTTACCTATAACCTGGCAGATCAGCTACGGGCGAACGGCCATAACGTGGTGATTTACCGTAACTCTGTGCCGGCGCAAGCGTTGATTGAGCGCATCGGCACCATGAAAAACCCGGTACTGATGCTCTCTCCGGGCCCAGGCACACCGAGCGAAGCAGGCTGTATGCCGGAGCTGCTGACCCGGCTGCGCGGCAAACTGCCGATTATCGGCATCTGCCTTGGGCACCAGGCGATTGTGGAAGCCTACGGCGGTTACGTCGGCCAGGCCGGTGAGATTCTCCACGGTAAGGCTTCAAGCATCGAACATGATGGCCAGGCGATGTTTGCCGGTCTCAGTAATCCCTTGCCGGTCGCCCGCTACCACTCGCTGGTCGGCAGTAATATCCCGGCAGGGTTGACCATCAACGCCCACTTTGACGGCATGGTCATGGCGGTGCGTCACGATACGGATCGCGTTTGTGGTTTCCAGTTCCATCCTGAGTCGATTCTGACCACCCAGGGCGCGCGTTTGCTGGAACAAACCCTGGCCTGGGCGCTGCAGAAGCTGGAGCAGACCAATACCCTGCAACCGATTCTGGAAAAACTGTATCAGGCTGAACCCCTGAGCCAGCAGGAAAGCCACCTGCTATTTTCAGCCGTCGTACGCGGCGAAGTGAAACCCGAACAACTGGCCGCCGCGCTGGTGAGTATGAAAGTGCGCGGCGAACAACCGCAGGAAATTGCCGGGGCCGCCACCGCCCTGCTGGAAAACGCCGCCCCCTTCCCGCGCCCGGATTATCTGTTTGCCGATATTGTTGGTACCGGCGGCGACGGCAGCAACAGCATCAATATTTCCACCGCCAGCGCCTTTGTTGCCGCCGCCTGCGGCCTGAAAGTGGCAAAGCACGGCAATCGTAGCGTCTCCAGTAAGTCAGGCTCTTCCGACCTGCTGGCGGCATTCGGTATCAATCTGGATATGAACGCCGATAAATCTCGCCAGGCGCTGGATGAACTGGGCGTTTGTTTCCTGTTCGCGCCGAAGTATCACACCGGGTTCCGCCACGCCATGCCGGTCCGCCAGCAGCTTAAAACCCGCACCCTGTTTAACGTGCTCGGGCCGCTGATCAACCCGGCTCACCCGCCGCTGGCGCTGATTGGCGTCTACAGCCCGGAACTGGTGCTCCCCATTGCCGAAACCCTGCGTGTACTGGGCTACCAGCGTGCTGCGGTGGTGCATAGCGGAGGAATGGACGAAGTGTCGCTGCATGCGCCGACGGTGGTCGCTGAACTGCACAATGGCGAAATCAAAAGCTATCAGTTGACTGCAGCCGACTTTGGTCTGACGCCTTACCATCAGGAGCAACTGGCAGGCGGCACGCCGGAAGAAAACCGTGACATTCTTACGCGCTTGCTACAAGGTAAAGGTGAAGCCGCTCACGAAGCCGCTGTTGCCGCCAATGTCGCCATGTTGATGCGTTTATATGGCCATGAGGATCTGAAGGCCAACGCGCAGCAAGTTATTGATGTGCTGCACAGCGGAGCGGCCTATGACAGAGTAACCGCATTAGCGGCAAGAGGGTAAATAATGCAGACCGTGTTAGCGAAAATCGTTGCCGACAAAGCGATTTGGGTAGAAGCCCGTAAACAGCAACAACCATTAGCCAGTTTTCAGAATGAGGTGGTACCCACGCAGCGTAGTTTTTACGACGCCCTTGCCGGTACCCGCACCGCATTTATTCTTGAGTGCAAAAAGGCCTCGCCATCAAAAGGCCTGATTCGCGAAGATTTTGACCCGGCGACTATCGCCGGGATCTACAAGCACTACGCCTCGGCTATTTCGGTGCTGTGTGATGAAAAATATTTCCAGGGCAGCTTCGACTTTTTGCCTGTCGTCAGCAAAGTCGCACCGCAGCCGATTCTGTGTAAGGATTTCACTATCGATCCTTACCAGATTTACCTGGCGCGCTACTATCAGGCCGATGCCTGTCTGCTGATGCTCTCGGTACTGGATGATGAACAGTATCGCCAGCTGTCCGCCGTCGCGCACAGCCTCAATATGGGAGTTTTGACCGAGGTCAGCAATGAAGAAGAACTGGAGCGCGCCATTGCCCTGAAAGCGAAAGTGGTGGGTATCAATAACCGCAATCTGCGCGATATGTCCATTGACCTTAATCGTACCCGCACGCTGGCGCCTAAGCTTGGTCATGACGTCACCGTGATCAGTGAATCCGGCATCCATACCTATGCCGAAGTACGCGAACTGAGCCACTTCGCCAATGGTTTCCTGATTGGTTCGGCGCTGATGGCGCACGATGATCTGAACGCCGCCGTAAAACGCGTACTGCTTGGTGAAAATAAGGTCTGCGGCCTGACCCGTCCGCAGGATGCCCAGATTGCCTTTGAATCCGGGGCGGTCTACGGCGGGCTTATTTTCGTCCCGTCGTCACCGCGCGTGGTGAATGAGGCCCAGGCGAAAGCGGTGATTGACAGCGCCCCGCTGCACTACGTCGGCGTGTTCCGCAATACGCCGGTGCCAGAGGTGGTCGCCCGCGCGGAAAACCTCAACTTAGCCGCCGTACAGCTGCACGGCAGCGAAGACCAGGCCTATATCGACGCCCTGCGCGCCGAACTGCCCGGCAAAGTGCAAATCTGGAAAGCCCTCAGCGTTGGCGAAACATTACCGCAACGTAATCTGAACCATGTCGACAAATACCTTTTCGATAATGGCCAGGGCGGTAGCGGGCAGCGTTTCGACTGGTCTCTGCTGCACGGGCAGGATCTGCGTAACGTTCTGCTGGCAGGCGGCCTCGGCGCCGATAACTGTGTGGAAGCGGCCAAAAGCGGCTGTGCCGGACTCGATTTTAATTCAGGCGTGGAGTCGCAGCCGGGTATAAAAGATGCCAGCAAACTGGCCTCGGTGTTTCAAACGCTGCGCGCATATTAAGGAGCAATAATGAGTACTTTACTGAACCCCTATTTTGGCGAATTCGGCGGGATGTACGTCCCGCAGATCCTGATGCCTGCCCTGCGCCAGCTGGAAGAGGCATTTGTCAGCGCGCAAAAAGACCCGGCCTTCCAGGCAGAATTTACCGGCCTGTTGAAGAACTACGCCGGTCGCCCGACAGCGCTGACCAAATGCCGTAATCTCACCGAAGGTACGCGCACCACGCTGTACCTGAAGCGTGAAGATCTGCTGCACGGCGGCGCGCATAAAACCAACCAGGTTCTCGGCCAGGCGTTGTTGGCGAAAAGGATGGGCAAAACGGAAATTATCGCCGAAACCGGCGCCGGCCAGCACGGCGTCGCCTCGGCTCTCGCCAGCGCCCTGCTCGGCCTGAAATGCCGCATCTACATGGGCGCCAAAGATATCGAACGCCAGTCGCCGAACGTCTTTCGTATGCGTCTGATGGGCGCAGAAGTGATTCCGGTGCATAGCGGCTCGTCAACGCTGAAAGATGCCTGTAACGAGGCCCTGCGCGACTGGTCCGGTAGCTACGAAAAAGCCCACTATATGCTTGGCACCGCCGCCGGTCCGCACCCGTTCCCGACCATCGTGCGTGAATTCCAGCGCATGATTGGCGAAGAGACCAAAACCCAAATCCTTGACCAGGAAGGTCGCCTGCCAGACGCGGTTATCGCCTGCGTCGGCGGCGGTTCTAACGCTATCGGCATGTTTGCCGACTTTATTGACGAGACGAAAGTTGGCCTGATTGGCGTAGAGCCAGCCGGTCACGGGATTGAAACCGGCGAGCACGGCGCGCCGCTGAAACATGGGCGCACAGGTATCTACTTCGGCATGAAATCGCCGATGATGCAGACCGATGACGGGCAGATCGAGGAATCCTACTCCATCTCCGCCGGGCTGGATTTCCCGTCTGTCGGGCCACAGCACGCCTATCTCAACAGCATCGGCCGGGCCGATTACGTATCGATTACCGATGATGAAGCGCTGGATGCCTTTAAAGAGCTTTCCCGCCATGAAGGAATTATCCCGGCGCTGGAGTCTTCTCACGCCCTGGCGCATGCGCTGAAAATGATGCGCGAAAACCCGGAAAAAGAGCAGTTGCTGGTGGTTAACCTTTCTGGCCGCGGCGATAAAGACATCTTCACCGTACACGATATTCTGAAAGCGCGAGGGGAAATCTGA
This sequence comes from Klebsiella sp. KE9456, assembly GCF_043832615.1. Lineage (NCBI taxonomy): Bacteria > Pseudomonadati > Pseudomonadota > Gammaproteobacteria > Enterobacterales > Enterobacteriaceae > Klebsiella > Klebsiella sp. KE9456. The sequence goes on along the minus strand of NZ_JBDYQK010000015.1, from coordinate 113,743 downwards.
TGGAACGTTACGAAACGCTGTTTGCACAACTGAAAGCCCGCCAGGAAGGCGCGTTTGTTCCCTTTGTCACCCTTGGCGATCCAACCCCTGAACAGTCGCTGAAGATTATCGATACGCTGATTGAGGCGGGGGCTGATGCGCTGGAACTGGGCATCCCTTTCTCCGACCCGCTGGCGGATGGTCCGACGATTCAGGGCGCCAACCTGCGCGCGTTTGCTGCCGGCGTAACGCCCGCGCAATGTTTTGAAATGATCACCGCCATCCGACAGAAGCATCCGACGATCCCCATTGGTCTGCTCATGTACGCCAACCTGGTGTTCAGCCCGGGCATTGATGAATTCTACGCCGCATGCGAACGCGCGGGCGTTGATTCCGTACTGGTCGCCGATGTGCCTGTTGAAGAATCCGCGCCGTTCCGCCAGGCTGCGCTACGTCATAACATCGCGCCAATTTTTATCTGTCCTCCCAATGCCGATGATGACCTGCTGCGCCAGATTGCCTCCTATGGTCGCGGTTACACCTATCTGTTGTCCCGTGCCGGAGTGACCGGCGCGGAAAAGCGCGCCGCGCTGCCGCTGCACCATTTGATTGAGAAACTGGCCGAGTACAACGCCGCACCGCCGCTACAGGGCTTTGGCATCTCCGCGCCGGAACAGGTCGCGGCCGCGATTGATGCCGGTGCCGCCGGGGCGATTTCCGGCTCCGCCATCGTCAAAATCATCGAGCGCAACGTTAACGATCCTCAGGCGATGCTGACTGAACTGAAAGCCTTTGTGCAGAGCCTGAAAGCCGCCACTAAGGCGGCATAAACGCGCCAGCCGTCCGGCCCCGCCGGGCGGCTAGTTTTGTTGTAAATTTCCAGCCTACTCTCCACGCACTATTATTCACCCATTATGACGGAATATGGGCTGGATGTTGTCATGGCGGCAACCGGCATACTGAGCAGAATCAGCATAATTCACCCTTCTTTTTTCCGCACAATGCCCCGTCTTATTTAACCATCAAATTAAGTCGTTTTTTTCGGGTGCGAAGATAATAAATGGCGTGCGCTACTGGTAACATCAGCAGTGAAGGAAGAAGATCGAACAGTTCCAGATAGAGATAGCTGATATTTAACTCTATTGAAATGAACCAATAAATCACCAGATAATTCACGGTGAAGTAAAATACCTGTAAGTGTGACTTGCTATGTCTGGCTATCAGATATGCAAATAGAATGCATAACACAAAAGATACACCAACAAACCATAATAAAGTCGCGATCGCATAACCTATAGTTGCCATGGTTCCTCTCCAGATTGGTTATGGATAAAAAATATTTTTCATACGCTTATTTTCAACGCGCGCATTGATTTAAATAAAAATAATGAGCTTCAATCCTATGAATTGCAGGCCAGAACGGTTAGTCGTATTAAACGCGGCAAATCGGCAACCCATAAGAGCAAGCCTCATGGCTCAGACGAATCACTCAACAGCCAGCGCACCTGCCGCCCGAAGCAGAGGGGCATATACTGAAGAAAACTGAGGATCCATATGGGGTGGTCCATGCCTTGCTTTTACAATAATTTCTGCGCTAATGGTTCAGGGGAAGATAGCGAATCCGACTCCCTGGGAAGCACAAAACCCCGTTCCATTAAACGCGCTGCGATAGCAGGTTGTTTGACTGCCAACGCCAGGCGAAGCAGATTATCCGCACTGCACAAAGGCACAGAGGTGCTCTCCGGCAAATCCAGACAGTAATCCATCCGCGTCACATTCCCTGCCCTGATATAAGTGCGTAAAGCCTCGCAACGCGCAGCGGCAGTAGTTCGTTGAAGAAGAACGTTAACGATTTCATCTTTCAGTATGTTGTTACTTATATAAACAGGTAAATAAATCTGATCAGGGGATGCCCCTGCATCAAGCATGATAGTGATAACTTCAGGATATGGCGTATTCTTAGCCGCCACCTGTAAGGGAAACAAAGCTTGCGACTCAACAACTTCTGACTCCGGCCAGAAAATACGCAGTGGCTTCACAATGCCGCCCATCACGGAGGCATCTGGCGTGGATACGAATTTTTTTTTATAGCGCTCATTTTCCAACGCGAGCCCGGCAATAGCGGCTCTGACCTCGTCTGGCGTTGCACGGGCATAAAATTGCGGTTGGTACAAAACCCCGGGCTCAGACTGAACGGCGCGGAGATGATTGACCGAATCACCAATTATCCCACATCCGGTAACAAAGAATACGATGGCAATAGCTATTGCCCCGAATATAACCTTAACCTGGTGTCCTTTACCAAACTGATGCATAGCAATTCCTTGTCAATATCTGGTTATACCCGTCATACTTCAAGTTGCATGTGCGTTGGCTTTCCTCGTTCACCCCAGTCACGTACTGGAGTACGCTCCCGGGGATTCACTGCGTCGCCGCCTTCCTGCAACTCGAATAATTTAGGGTATATATTTGCTATTTCTTATCACAATCAAAATGAATTGCACAACTTTTCTATCTAAATGTTCGCGCAAAAAAATCGTCTGACCGTTTCTTCAGGACTCATATCATAAATTAAAAATATCTTTATTCCTGTGTAAATCATAAATTGCCGCTATTTTTCCCTAAAATGGGCGCTTTTAATAAATCCACTAAATATTTCTGTGCATAGTAATATGCCTCAACTAATTTAAGTCGCAGGGCAAACAGCACTCACACTGAAGGAACCGCTGAAAAAAATCCTTATTTATATGCGAGCTTTTTCAGCAACGTTCATATAAAGCGCATGTTGGCAGGGTGTACCGTAACCCGCGGGCAGAATTGTTATCGCGAGGTTTAGCGGGAATGTTCCCTATCAACCCAGTTCTGCACTGCTACCATCTGCATCGCTCAGTTTGGTTGATGGGCCGTTAGCGAAGGAGGTTACAGGCTTTCAGAACCGATGTTTTACCCTGCCCCTCTTTCCACACTTCCCTGGAGCTATGACAGCGACCAGACCACCAGAGGGCAGCCCGAACAGCGACGTTTTTAACGCCGATTGAAAAAAATCGCTTCCGCACAAAAGTTGGGGTTGATATCTCAAATGAGAAATATTATCTTTCTCACTACCGAATAGTTGAGTAAACAACTCAGGTATTCGGTACGACATTGCTCACATTGCTTCCAGTATTTTTGCCCGCACTTGTGCGGGCTTTTTTTTATGGCTTACAGCAACCGGCCATGCAATGACCGGTTTTGCAGACGACGTTAGAAACGGTAGCCTGCAGAGAACATAAACACCCACGGATCCAGACGGACACTGTCGTGCTGCTGAGCGCCAGCCAGTTTATAGTTCGCGGTGGTATCGATATCCATGTACCAGACCGACACACCCCCAAGAAAAGAGTAATGATATGTTTTTTAAACGAAAATCCTTGTGTCAGAATATGAAAATAAGTTTTTTTTCGCAATTTTAACATCTTGATTTGCCTGAAAATAATTATCGTTTTGCAGAATGTTTTTGTACATATCAACAGCACAAATACTGTATATAAACACAGCTATAATGACGAAGTAGGAGAAGAAAAGAAAAAATCAGGGCTGCTATCCGGTTTAACCTAAAATATTGTTTAGCTTAGTCTCTAAATAATCTACTCGCTCAATCAGCACTTTTACCGCCGCCAGTGTATCCATCAAGAGCACGTTGTTATCGAGCTGAAGGCGGTCATCGTCCACCCTCTCACCGTTGAGCATATACGACGTGTTAATCTGCTTAACATACTGTTGATCGACCTGCTGTGCCTGCTGCGCGATTATTCCCCGGCGCGTCCTGTTCTGCTCATCGTCGTTATAGACGAACGTCACCAGCTCAAGCTGACGAATGCGTTCAAAAGACAGCTGGCCGTCAGTCGGTTGAATGTCATGCTTTAACCGCGCATCCGATGTGCCCTGGAACTGAACGTTCCCGTTCTGGCTGCTGTAGATTCTCCCATCGTTCAGGAACTGCCAGTACTGAACCGCGTTAGCGTAGCCGCGAACCATTAAAACATACCTGTGGTTTGTGCCTACCTGCTCTTCGTACCACGATCCTGCGGCGCCTGAGTCGCCGTTACTGTCACCCCCCCGGTAGTTGAACCTGTACAGCGTCTGAGGTGTGCCGATAACCGTCCCATTTGCCGGGTTGGTGGGATCGACATCAACCCTTGAAACATATCCCGGCGAATAAGGGGCGCTGTAAATCGTTGACGCCCCTGAGTAAATCCCGAATCCGCCACGGACGCGCAAACCGGGATAAATAGCCAGCGCGCCGTCTTCAGTGATGATCCGGTGTGTGTAGTCAGCAGCGCTACCTTTGTGGTGAAAATCAATAAACGGCGCGGTATCGCTGCTGATCTCCAGATTGCCGGCATCAATCGCAGTGAACTGCGTACTGCTGTTCTTCCTGAGTATTTGCCCTGCCGCTGTAATAGTGGCGCTGAACGTCACGCCCTTACTGAACGTCTGCGGCTGCGTAAATGTGTTTGTTATAGTAGTCTTCGCCACGCCTTTCAGGGCGTTGTCGATTGCAGTCTGCCGGGTGCTATATTCGCTCAGGAATTGCGACCACGATTTCACAGTCCCGGTCGTGCCATCCGGTTTAGTTACCGTCACGTTACCGGAGCCGAATAGAAATTGCTGCTGATTGGCCAGGTCTGTATAAGTTCTGTCGAAGCACTTCTGAATGCTGGCTGCTAATGCGTCGCTGATTGTTGCCATGTTGATTTCGGCCCCCGAAGGGGCCGCTCCATTTTTTTAATTATCTCCATGAACCTGTCGAGCGGGTCATAAGTGCAAAACCGCCCACCCACCTATAAATACCGCTTCCCTCTACCGTAATCTCGCATCTGACGTTCTGGTCGGTAATTCCGGCCTTCACTCCCATCACAGGGATATAGCGAGTTGATGCGTTAGACGCTGCGGAAGTCACACTAAACTCGTTTACCTTCTCACCCTTAATCCATACCATGATTTTGCCCACAAAATTCACATCACAGGCGACAACGGCGGAGACGGCATAAGTTTTAGATAGCCCCGCGCCAGAATCATAGTGAGTAATGTCGGGTCTTACCCCATTCTTGAACACCCCAGCAGAGCAAATGTCTCCAATAAAATTGCTTGCCTGCACGGTCCCCCTGAATGTCCCATCGGTAGCGTCGATTGTTCCACGGAATGATCCGCTTGACGCCTCAACATGTCCGCGAATGGTCACGTTATTAAATACCGCTGAACCGGCCTTGTTGATCGCCCACCCGGCGGTGTCGCCGTTCCAGTTGGTCGACTGGATATTATTGCTAATCTGCGCAAAGTCGATGACCAGATTTCTGGCCATCGCCTGCTGCATATATGCGCCGTTACCGTCGACACCGAAGGCCAGATTGCTTTTATCGCCGTTGGGCACATAAACACCGAACTGGTCAGCCTGCACCAGGAACTGTGATTGCCCGCTGCCGTTAATCCCCAGCTGAATCCCCGCAACGTAGTTCTTGCCGCCGGAAGATGTGTTGACCTTCACGCCCCATTGCGCACCCAGTTTTCCGTTTAAATCCGCCACGGTTGATGCCGTCTGCTGAACGGTCGCTGACATATCCCCGACCTGAGAGGTCAGCGTGGTGATCTGCTCAGTGGTTGATTTTTCCAGGTCAGCAACGGTTTTGCTCGTCGTTGTAATTGCAGCGCTGTTGTCACCAATCATGCTGCGCATCTGGTTAAAGCCGTTCGACATCGCCAGGCCGTTGGCTGCGATAGTTTCATCCTGCCGGGTTATTCGTGATTCAGCGTCACCTACACGTGAGACCAGGCTTGTGATTTGCCCTGCCTGTGCTTTGATATCCTTGCCCTGCTGCGTCACGGTAGCAGAGAGCGCTGTCGTCGCATCGGCAGCGGCTTTTGCGTCCGCTTTCGCATCCTGCGCATCGGTCACGTCGACGATGGTCAGACCGTCAATGAATAGCGAATACCCGGCACCGCCTGACGTACCACGGCACGAGACCCACAAAACGCCCTGTGCGTGGGTGCCGGAGATAGTTGCGACGCCGGTCACCTGGACCCATTGATCACGTTTACCCCCCAGGGAAGTTGCGGTGTCGTTTACCACAACCCCTGCTGGCCATGAGTTACCGGCTCCGCCTTCGCCGCGTGTCATCATACCGATGCGCGTAGACCAGCCCGATGGCGGGGATTCGGTCCCCTGCATCATCACCCATGCGCTGAAACGATATTTACCACCGCTACGAATAGCTAACCAAGTACCGGTTGTCTTGTCGCTGTTCCCGGTTTCACCGCTGTTACGGGTCACCTTACCGGACTTGCTGCCATCGCGTTTTGCCTGCGTCGTCGCGATGAACTGCGCACCTGCGATCCGCTGGTTATCTGCATACGATTCAAACGAGCCGTCAATGAACGGGTTCAGAGACTTCTGCGACACGGTCCCGAGGTCCGCTTTAACCTGTGTCACCGCATCAGCCTGGGCGCTGATAAGGTCGCCCTGGTTCTTGACCGTGGTCTGAATAGTAGAGATGCCGGCAGCATTTGCCGCGATGTCTACCGCGTCGGTGACGTCCAGCAGATAGAGATCATCAACATAGAGGTTACCTTTGGACAGTAACGCCATGAAGCTGACCTGAGCGAACGTGGTGGCCGTCGCTTTCCAGGTCTTACTAATCTCTGTCCACTGCGATCCGGTCTGGTAGTTTTTCGGGTCAAACTGGACTTCGATAACCGGGTTGGTCTGGCCGGTGATACCCATGCGGATTTTGTTATTGCCCTGCGCCGTCGATGGCATCTCGGCATTGCCATCGGCACGAATCCACCCGCCCAGCTTATACGTGCGGCCTTTCTGGATCGGGATGTCATATTTCTGCGCAATGGTGTCCTGCGCGGAGTTGTGTGCGGACAGCTTCAGGATACGACCGCCTGAGTGCGGCGACTGCGCGTCGATAACAGTGGCAACGGTGGTTGAGCCTTGCGTCCAGGAGTCCAGGCCTCGCTCGAAGCCACCATTCGCGACAAGATTACCGGCCATCTTATTATCGATGTCCGCCAGCGCAGCCGTGAGGTTAGAGGATACTACGGTGGTAGCTGCTGCGTTCGCGATGATGTCCTGCTCTGTCTTCGTCACACGCTGCGTAAGCTGCTGCGTCGCGCTGGTGTTGGCCGCGATTAGGATGGCATCGGTGATGTCGTAGATCGCCACGTAATCGATATCCACCTCGGCGGCGTCCGGGAAGCAGTAGATCCCGAAGGTGACCGCCACGGTGCCGTCCGGGCAAGCGTTGAAGTCGTATGTCTTGACGTCGAACGCCGTGGCGAACTGTAGCGTCTGCTGCTCGTAGCCGCTGGTGCCATCCGGGCGGTGCGCCCAGCGTCTGACCATCAGGTTACCTGCCCCGGAAACTTTCTTCGCTTTGACAACAATGCGGTATTTCTTATTCCCGCCATCCACCTGAAATTTGTGCTGCCCGTTTGGGAAGATCCCGGAGTAGTTACCGGAAGCCCACTTTATGCGGACGCCCGCTTTACCCTCTCCATAATCACCGAATTTAATCTGCCCGCCTTCCTGAGTGGTCCACGCGACAGACCCTTGGCGAAAATCGTAGTTTGGGACGAGATTAGCGCCAGCGTCGCGTAGAGACTCGACCCATCCCGCGACGCTGGTTAGCGCCTGGCTGGTCGTGTCGATATCTTTGCCCTGCTGCGTTGTGGTCTGCTCAAGCTTCGTGATTGCCTGACTGTTCGCCGTATTCCCTTTTTCGACGTTAGTCACGCGGCCGGTGACGGCGGTAATTGCGTCGCTGTTCGCCTTGATATTTTTGCCTTGTTGCTCGACGGTACCGGACAGGCTCGACACACTACCGGCAGCGGCATCTGCGGCGGATTTGGCTTCTTGCGCGGCCGTGACTTCCCGCAGATGCCAGTCGGTAGCGTACCAGACAGACTTAAACGGGCTGCTTTGGTTAATCTGCAGAAACGGGCGCAGATATCCGTAAGTCCAGCTGGCCGGGACCGTCCAGCGCCAGACAACCTGTCTCCAGGTTTGTGTCGGGGCCACGTTGCCGTTTGAATTGCGCGCCGTACCGCCGCCTGTGGGTGTCGTTGTGCTGGCGATATACAGGTTAAACGGCGCCGTCGCGTCTGCGCGCGCTGCAACCCATACGGACATCTCAAAGACCTGACCCGGTTTAACGGGGATCGCCGCGAGGTTGGCGAAGTGGTCACGGCGATCCAGGCGGACGACATAGCGGTTAGGGCATCCCGCCGGGATGTCCGCATCATAAGGGATTGAGTCGTCGGTCGCGTCGTCGACGGTATCGCGACGCGTAAAGCCGAAGCTGCTATAGGCCGGGTCAAAGGTCGGGTTAGGGATGTAGTCCCCACCGGACGACGTTGCAGCGTTCAGGCTGGCGTTGAGGCCGGTGATCTGCTGGCCTGTCGTGGTCAGCTTGCCCTCGGCGGTCGACACGCGGGTGGTTAGCTGGTTCAGTGCCTCAATGGTGGCCGCCTTAGCCACTTCACCTTCTACTGTGCTCACGCGGCCTTTCAACGATGTGACGGCGTCGCTGGTCGTCTTAAGGTCTTTGCCCTGCTGCGTGACGGTCTGTGAAAGCGCGGTGACAGTGGAGCCATCCGCTTTCGTGGCGATAGTCTTGCCGAGGTCGGTTTTTACGTTGTCGATCTTGCCGTCCAGGCTGGTGATCTGCCTGGACTGCGTAGACAGAGATCCTTCGGCAGCGGTTACACGCTGGGTCAGACCGGTGATAGCCTGGCCCTGCGCGGTGTTTTTGTCGTCGGCGTCCTTTTTGTTCGCGTCGACAGTATTAGATAAGTTGGTGGTGCGCTCAGCCTGCGCGGTAATATCTTTTCCCTGCTGCGTTACCGTGGCCTTCAGCGCGTCAACCGCTGCCGTGGTTGCCTTCTTCGCGACTTCTGCGTTAGTCGAATCGATGCGCCCGCCCAGGCTGGTGATTTGCCCGGCTTGTGTGGTGATATCCTTCTCTGTCTTCGTTACGCGGGATGATAGATCCGTAACGGCTTGCGCCGACGCCATCCCGGCGATCCCGTTAGACGCTGACAGCATGAAGTTACGGAAATAGAAGCGGGCCGCCGCCGGAGTCCAGCCGCCGCACGCCAGGCGCAGATAGACCCACTGTCCGGGGAAATCATTCGGGATCTTCAGCGTGATAGTTTTCGTCTGCCAGGCGGTGGTAAGGCCGGAATTCCAGTCGAATTTATTCACTAACCACGTGGTCGGGTCACTCCACGTTTTAATCAGGCCAATATTAAACATCTGCGTGCCGGTGCTGATCGTGGCATCTGACACTTTGACATCAAAGGACAGGGTAAGCGTCTGCCCGGCTTCTACGGGTACTTTCGTACCGTTCGCTACGCGGCACGCCGGTTTATCGGTGGTCAGCGCCTTCTGCGTAGCGTCGAATACCGGCGCGCCGTCGCCTGAGCCGGATAACGTCCACGATGAGATACTGGCGGTCGCGTCACCGTTCAGTAGCAAGTTGCCGGTGTTCAGGCGGTTGATAAGGTTCGTCGTCTGGTTTGACGTCGTTTCTAACTTACCTTCGGCAGCGGTTACCCTGGTGGTTAGCCCGGTCATGGCTTCAGCTGTGGCGTTGTCCTGCGGCGCTTCGCTCCACTCGGTGGCGACATTACCCACTTCGAATTTCGGCGAGTTGATGAACAGCGTACGCGCGACCGTAGCGGGTTGCAGACGGCCCAACAGCAGACGTTTTGTGCCGGTCCCGGCGGTCTGCTTCCACTTGACCCAGTATCGTTGCCATCCGGTGGTAATATCGAAAGTCACACCACCATCACCGGCAGATCCTTTCTTGCCCTGGCTGGTTTCCCATGATCCGGTGGTATTCGGGTTGTAGAAATAGGCGTTAAATGTCAGCGCAACGGACCCTTTCGCATAGAACGAATAGACGTACTCGGTACCGTCAACCGGTGCGGCAAGTGTGACCTCTGTCTGATTGTACGCGGTGCCGTTCGCCGCGACCGAGATAGCCAGGCTGGCATTGCCTTTGAACCGCTCTGATTTGCTGGCGTTGCCGTAGCCGGTCAACTCGCCCGAATTCGGCAGCAGGTTGGCCCCGCCCACGCGCATGTTGTCCAGCCTGGAGTTAAGACCGGTAATGCTCTGACCCTGGGATGCGATCGTGCCGTCCTGCGCGGTGTTCTTCGCTTCGATGTTCTGAATCGCGGTCGTATGCCCGGCGATAACGCCGTTTGCCGTGGCGAGGTCAGCGGCTACCTGGTCCGTTTTGCTCGCCGTGGCTTCGAGATCGCTGGCGATAGTGTCCATGCGAGAGGAGGCCGCTGCCGTTGATTTATCGTAGTCCACGCGCAACGTGTCCACGCGAGAGCCGATCGCCTTCTCCGCTGTAACGCGAATTTTGCGCTCTTCGTAAATCAGGCCGCTGGTCAGCAGGTCCGGGTTAGTGCCAGTCTGCGTGCCGCGAAGCTGGACCGCTAACTGGTTGCGGGTGGTAGCCTCGGCGCTGTCGGCATCGGTCATTGCCTGGCGTAGTTCCTGAACTTGAGCCTGTGACGCCCCCGGAGTCGGACGGCCCACGGCGAACCAGTCGATCTCGAAGTGGTTAGCCGTAGACAGGCCCGCCGTATTGAAGTCCAGGCGTACACGACGGATGTCTGCCGATGCGGTCCAGGGGATGTCCGCGATAGACACCACTGCGATCCCTGTGGACGGGTCGAATTGTGGTTCAGGTACGGTGATTCGGCGAGTGTCGACCCATCCTTGTTCAGTCTGGCCGGTCCACCACAGGCGAAGATTCCACGACGGCGAGCCGATTTTGCGGACGCGAAAGCGAATGTATTTATACGCTGTGGCGTCGATTTTGGTGGCGTTCGGGCTGCGCATTGTGCCGGTTGGCCCTGCCGGAATCAGCCAGCCATCGGAGGTAATCGGCAGCGGTAATTTCCAGCTATCATCCTCGGCCCATCCTTCGGAGTCTTTATCGAAATAAGAGATCGATGTGAAGTCGAATTGTTCGCCAGATCCCGCGCTGAGAGACGCGATTTGCAACGCCAGTGAATCGTTGACGTTCTGAATCGTGGTATTTACCGTCTGGATCTGCGCGTCGACGGCGTTCTTCTGTGCCAGAAGGTCATCGGCGGCTTTCTTAGCCACGGCAGCGTCGTCTGTTTCGGCCTTCGCTACTGCATCGGCGACTTTTTTCGCTGCGTCGGAGGCGGTCGCGGCGTCACCAGCCGTGCGGTCTTTGACTTCCTGCGCCAGTCCTGCAGCTGTGGTGTTGCCCTTTGAGATTGCTGCCGTTAAGTCTTTGCCCTGCTGCGTGACAATAGCACCCTGCGCGGCGACGTCCTTCGCCGCCTGGTCAGCGGCTCCCTGAGCGGCGTCCGCAGCCTGCTGCGCAGCGTCGGCCGCAGCACTGTTGTCCTGGATTCCTTTATTCAGTTCCTCATAAGTATCCGAGCCTTTCAGCGCATCGTCGAGCTGCTGGTAATAGTCATCAACGTTATCGCTGGACATTCCCTGCACCCAGCTGGTCCACGGAGAGACATTACCCAGGCGGTCAACCAGCCGCGCGCGATACCAGAAATGCGTGGCGATCTGCAGGCCCATCTGCTGATACTGCTTGCCTGGATACGCTAAATCGGTCAGCGGCATCGCACCGTTCCCGCTCTTGTCCGGGCTGTACTGCAGCTCTGTGCGCTGGGTATCTTCTGAACCTTCCGGGAATTCCCAGCGAATCTCGATACCTGCGGTCAGTGAAACGGTCGTCAACGACAGCGGCGGCTGCGGCTCACCGACTTTCCCGGTCAGGGTCTTTTCTTCCGAGTACGCCCAGCTACTGGAAATTTCAGCCGCGTTGATCGCGCGGACCCGAACAAGATAACGACCGGCATAAATGCCGCTGACCTCAAATGACGTGGTCGAGCTGCGCGGCACGTTAATCCAGTTGCCATCATTGCGGCGCCACTGTGCCTCATAGGCGACAGCATTTTGCACCGCGTCCCAATTGGCCTGCAGGGTTTCGACGCTGATCCCCTGATTCACCACGGAGAATGACGTCAGGAGGATGCCATCTGGCGGAGCCTGATTGCCTGGCGGGATAACACTAATCGGGCGCTGGTCGATGATTGCGCCGGTATCGATACGCGCAAATTTATCCGGGTCATGAGCCACGCCGGTAATGGTGAGCGTGCCGTTATTGTTGTCCTTTACACCGATAACGCGGTACTGCTGCGGCACCAGGTCGGTATATTCCACGATCCAGACGCACTCCGCCTCTGGTGTCTCGCTGTATCCCGTCGTGACCGTTACCTGCCGGCGGCCATTCACCGACTGGATGGTCCTGGCCTGCGAGATACCCGATGGCAGATTCAGATGCAGGCGGTCGCCCTCTTTTGCATCGATATCACGGTCGAGCGTGATGACGCGTCCATTCACCGCGCTGATACGACCACCATTAACTCGCCCGGCCAGCCGTTCGTCGCCCAGCCCAATGATGTAGCCCGGCTGCGGGATCCTGCCGTCAAGACCAACATCAATCTCGACCATGCGGTCCTTGTTATTAGTTAGGATCCCCCATAACCCTTTACGATGGGCTTCACTCTGCCGCGTACACCCAATGGCCGTGACTTCCAGTTGGTTAAAACTGTATCGGGAAACCAGTTCCGGGATAAATGCGGGCTCCATCGCATCGGCATAGGCGTTATCCGGATCAGACCATGAGACCAGCGCATTGGTGTATCGGGCCTTACTGGTGCTGCTGGAATAACGAGGACTACCGATAATATTCGCGCGCGTATAGTTGAAATCAACATCACGCGGCATATCGGCCTGCACGATAATCTGTTCACCACTCCAGCAGGTCATCCCCCGGAAAATAGCAGCGAAATCACGCAATACGGTGTAGGCGTCGTTGCGCTCCTGAACATAAACATTACAGAGATGGCGAGGTTCCATGCCATCGCCACCCCTGCCATCGGGTATCAGTTGATCGCAATACTGCGCAATCGGGTAAAGCGCCCATTTGGAGATATTCGCACTGGTTAGACGATCGCCAAGACCGAAACGATCAGAGACAACGATGTCGTAATAAATCCATGCCGGGTTGTCAGTCCATGCCCATTTGAAGCCCCCTGTCCATGTGCCGGTATATTCACGCGTTTCCGGGTTATAGTTGTCCGGGACGCGGACAATACGCCCGCGCGGCTCGCAGGAGATTTGCGGGATAGAACCATTGAACTGGCTGGAGTCGAATTCGATATAAAGCAGCGCTGTATGTGGGTAACGCAGCTTCGCGTCAATAACTTCGGTATAGCTCTGCAGCGTCATGACGTCGCCGATTTTGACGCTGTTTGCGTCCGGCGATACCTTGCGAAGACGCAGCGTCCAGGTGCTACCTGCCTGCGGTAAATCGATGCGGTGGCTACGTTCATACCCGGAAGTTGTTTTTCCTGAGACGGCGGTCTCCAGTACGGTCTGCCAGGCGCCGCCGTCGGTCTGCAGGTCAATCGCATACTTGACGGTATTCCCCACTACATCGCCGTCGTCTTCCTGCTTCATCAGGGAGGGCCATTTCAGGCGGACACGAACGGCAGAAAGCTGGGTATTGGTAAACGTATGGGTCCAGGCGGTCTCACTGGAAACTTCCGTCCCTACCGAAATTTCATTTTCAGTACCTGGAATACCCTGAATATAACTTTGTGCCTGCGTCCCAGGTCGGAATTCCCAGGCCACACCACTGAAGTTTTGCGAACCATCGGCATTCTCAAGAGGGGTACCGTCGAGATAAATATCTTTCCCGGTTAAACCACCAGCAAACTCCCCCTCACCCAATGCGATAAGAATTTTGGCTTTTGCTACAGACTGTAAATCGTCCGGCTGTTCCGTGGGCGTACGCTGTTTAGAGCTGCCACCCTTACGCCCTTTAATGATGTTATTTGCCATATTACGCCCATAAAAAAAGCCACCGCAAGGTGGCCTGAATGGATGGTATTACTTATTAAAAATATTTATTGCTGGTCTTCGACATAAATACCGGCGGAAATAATCGCGCCGCCAATTCGTCGTTTGCCGTAAAGAAGGCCAACCGGATAGCCCTGCGAGGCGGTATTGGTTACGCCGCCAAAGGCATAGCTGGCTTTATTGTCGGAGGATTCTTTACGGGCAAGGCCACCGGGCTGAGGAGAGAGCATCTGGATCACGCCTCCAAGCATCATTGATGCGCCCATACTATAAAGATATGGTGCGGCCGCAGCAGCGGGAGTGAATGTGGAAATGAACCCCGCGACCACAAGCACTGCCCCGAGAATTGTTTGTAAGATGCCAGCCTTTTTACTACCAATGACTACAGGGACGATGCGGATAACCTCTCCACTTACAGGGAATCCTAAATCATCCTCACTAATATTTTTCTTCCCTTTGAATACAGCAAAGGTTAATCCTTTTTCTTTGCTGTTATTCATGAATTTTTCAAATCCCGGAATTGTTGCAGATAATGCTGCTCCAGCCTCATGAACAGTCGAAATCAATCGATGATGAACATTCCCAAAGGTTTTACCGAGGACTCCAGAAAGTTCGATTTTTGTCATTATTTCCTGCATAACAACTCCAGTTAGTGAAAAAAGTTTAATTAATGGTTGTCGGCCTTATATCCACATTTGCATTAGAATCCGTAAATATTCTTACTACTTTCCTCTCCCCAGCCTTCACAATGAATATTCGCTCTTGCCGCTCAGGGCTCAAACTACATAATCCTTTCCCTGTCAGATTAGCACCAACAGCCCACTCCCCTTCAGATATATAAAATGTAGCCTTTTCTTTAGGGTTCAGTTTTGCCACTTGCTCCCCATTTAAATAAACCGCTGCATAGCATCCGGACCCAACTATTCCCGCATCGCGAATGATAGTCAGAGCTGTATTATTACCAGCATTTATTTGATATTTAAAAACCCTTTCCTTTGGGGCAGAAATCGCTTTACTTGGAGGTACTACAGTACTTGCACACCCAGTTATAGATAAAATCATTAATGCCAACGCTATTTTTTTCATCTCGGTGTCCCTTCTGTCTTTAGTTAAAATTCCATAAAAGATTAACACAGAGAATGATATCGGACGATTTTCATCGTCCTGTCTAACCAGTATCCACCATACGGCACGCGCTGACTGAGATGACCATAAAGGTGGTGTAGCAGCATGTTACCTTCCAGCAGAATCCCGGCATGGTTCCACTTGTTCGACTGCACCTGCATGATAACCATATCACCCGGCTGCGGCGGGCCATCAAATTCACGGAAACCACATTCATACCAGCAATCGTGATAAAAATTTTCGGGATAGTCGTTTTCCCACCAGGGGTAATCAACGCGGTAATCGTGCAGCTCGATACCGTGGGTCTGCCGGAAATAGCTCATCACCAGTCCCCAGCAATCATAGTGGCCAAGAACGAACGGACGCTCGAGGAGGGGCAACTCGCCGCGTGGGTGTATGGTCCGAAGATCACCTTCTGGCCAGCTGAAAATATACCAAGGGAGCAGCGTAGCATCACACTGCGCCTTATCCAGTTCGCTGGGTTGCGTAGTCGCATCCGGATGGCTGTGAACAATGCCGATAATCGTTCCCCAATCCTCGACTTCTGCGTAATCCTCTGGCGCCAGAATAAAATTATCATTCGACTCGCTGGCCAGGTTACGGCAGGGGAAATAGCGCTCCACTCGTCCCCTTTGAGCAATCAAGCCGCACGCTTCACGCGGGTAATCAGCTGCAGCATGAACCTGTATAGCCTCAATCGTTTTCTGGCGCATATCAGCTCCTTATCAGCGACGTGCCAGGGAACCCGCCAAACGGCAGTTCGTTATGCTCGCCAAAACGCAGTTTGCAGGCAGTGAGTGTTCCGTTGCAGACGTCCTTCGATGGGTCATCAACCGGCTTGTTATTCTTGTCGAAATACTTTGTTCCGGCATAATCGCAACCATCGCCACTACGGTATTTATTGCGAATACACCAGGTACAAACAGAATGATACTGACGGGTTGGGATCAGCTTCCCCTGCAGCCCCATCGGGCTATCTAGCGCGAACTCTACCGTTTCATCGGTTTCAAGACTTTTGGTATCGATAAAATAGAGGTGCCGTTTCTCCTGCGTTGGATCCGCGGTGGCATTACCCTCAGGGAAATTTCGCGCATCAAGATACTGCTTTTGTGTCTCATGGATAATGACCCGAGCCATCGCCAGATCGTCGTAATGCACACACAACGCGGAAATCGAACTATCAATGTTGCCCACCCTCAGTGTCGGCTGCGCGTCGCTTCCTGAAGTCGAGGATTCGATCCCCTCTAATTCACACGGCCACGCTTTATATTCGGTTCCCTGCCACCAGATACTTTTAGCTGGCAATTTCGATTCATCGCCACCAGCGGCTAAAATTTCCGCTTCAGTATGGGGAATGTTATACCCGTGGAAATATAAAATATCCCCCATATTAAAAGCACTACCATCAATTTCAAAAAGCCGGATTTCATCTCCCGGCTCCAGTTTCTGATAATCAGCGTGAAGACTCATGGTACGAATGCCTGTTCAAATGTTGCGGTGACTGTCATGACTTTATTGTTCAGAATGGTTTTTTGCAGGCTGTCAGCCTGTACACGCCATAGCGCCAGCTCGTCATACGGTGGTTTAAACGTAAAGGATTTTGTTTTATGCCGTCGCAGGAATTTATAAATATCCAGTCCTGTTTGCAGATCTCCGGTAAATGAAAATGCATAATTTAAGGTTTCCGGGTTTATTCCCTCCCCTGAAACCTGCGCATAGCCGTCGCCAAATTGCGCCTTGCGAATATTATCCTTGCTCGTTATCGCGGGCTGACTGACGGCCTGAATTCGCCAGGAGAATGTTTCAATAGTCATAAGGTATTAACGCCCTTCTTTTATTGCCTTCCACAGCGGCGTCCCGGGCCGTTGGGCCTGTTCGCTGACGACGCTGATGATGGCGGGTTTCAGTTGCTTAAGGATACCGTTACTGTCAATCGCTGACCGCTGCGTAGACTGCTGTTCGCTCCCGCTACTGATATAGACGCCCCCCATGTTGACCATCACACCGCCAGGGGAGACACTCGCCGGGCTGGCAGCGTTGCCGACATACCCGCCGGCAGCATAACCGCGCATCATCCGGTAAAGATTGCTCACCCCAATGCGGCTGGTCGCCTCTTTTGTGAATACAAACTCACCGCGGTGCACAACGCCAGCAGGCTCATATTTACCGCCGTGGCCAGTGTAGCCGCCGCCGTCGTATCCTGGCGGACGATAAGAGGGTACCGGAACTGATTGCCCAGATGATGTATTGCTTGCGCTACCGTTGATCCACCCCATAGCCGCCTGAATGGTATAGGCCACGATCAGCTGATTGATGACCTGAACAATCATCTTCAGAATGGATGTGGTGAACTCCTTAAAGCTCGCCTTTCCGGTTGTTGTCAGCGCTGTCAGCTGGTTGGCCAGACCACTGAATGTGGCCTGAGAAATATCTTTCACAGATGAGAAAACATCTGTGGCCGAATCCTGATACTCCGCCCACCCCTGTTTGGCGCCGGCCAGCCAGTTACCGCGCAATGCATCCTCAGCTTCATAGGTGGCTTGCTGTTCCGCCAGCACCTTCCGCTGCGCATCAGGATTGAAGGCGTACGTTTCACTCAGCTTTTCAAGTGTGGTCCTTCTGTTTGACTCCCTGCCAGAAAGCCCGTCAGCCTGAGCCTTTATCCCCGCCCGGATCGCACTCTGCTGCTGCGCGAATTTATTGGCCTGATCTGCAAGATTATTCAGCTTCTGCTGCCGGGCAACCTTATCACCGAGATCGGCAAGCTGGCGTTTGTATTCCAGCGTTTCATTTTTGTGGGCCAGCAGGGATTTTTCCTGCGTGGACAACTGGCGACGGCCGGCGGCCTCCTGTAAAACGGTATACTGGTTTTCCGTCTGCCAGAGATCGCGGCGCTGCTTACTAATCACATCGTTAACGTCGGTATGCTGCTGCAGGGTTTTAAGCTGCGCCTGCAGCGTCAGCAGCTCCGCGTGCGCCCCTTCCTCAGCTTTGTTGCCTGCGGGCGTAGTATATTGCCTGCCTTTCGGCGTTTTCGGATCTTTGTATTTGCTATCTATACCCGCGCGGATTTTCGCGATATCGCTGTCCGTCCAGCGGGTGGCAATCCCTTCGATGGCATCCTGTTTATTTTTCGCAACCAGCTTATTAAATTCTTCCTGAGCTCGGGCCCGCCGCTCGGCTGGTTTCAGGCCAGCGTCAAGAAGCTGGTTAAACTGCTGCTGATTCCTTATTGCCTGCTGCTGCTGATCATTGCGCAGCTTCTCGCGCGCCGCGGCTAACCCCTCCTTAGCGTACGCTTTATCAATTTCGTCAAAAGTTTGTTTTGCCAGCGCTTCCCGTTGAGTGGCATTACGTAAACGTTCGGCATCGGCTTTGATTAACGGATTATTACCGGAGTAGTTGGGATCGACCTTCAGGTTGGCTTCCAGCGCCCGGCGTTCTTTTTCCGCAGCCTGCCAGTCTGCAAAAGCTCCCTGCCGCTTCATGGCCGTATCAGGATTACGACCAATGCCCATCATGGCATCCCAGGCGCCGCTGGCGGCATTTTTCACCCAGTTCCACGCGGTTTCCAGTGTCCCCAGATTTTCCTTCACCGCATTTGCACGCTGGATAACGCTGTCGGAATAGGCACGCATCGCGAGCTCGGCAGCGCGCTGCGAATCCCCCATCGCCTGCGCAGATGAAATCTGTTCAAACTGGCTTGCGGTAAGAAAATGCAGCGAATCATTCAGCGTTGCGACCGCATTAACCGGATCCTCTTTCAGCCGTTTGAACTGGTTAATGGTTTCATCCACCGCCTGGCCGGTTGCCTGCTGGAGCCTGGCAGCCACGTTGGCAACCCGCTCGACGTCAGCGCCACCGAATGCCCCACTTCCGACAACCTGCGCTAATACTCCTGCCGCGGTGTGCTGAGTGATTCCATTCCCGGAGATGCTCCGCGCCAGCGCCTGCAGTTGTCCCGAGGTTTTCCCGGCATAGTTCCCGGTGAGAATAAGCTGTTTATTAAACTCCTCGGCTTCCTTCCCGCCCTCGTACCACGCCTTCCCCAGCAGAACGACGGATGCCGCTATGCCGCCGACAACACCAGCGATGCCGAGACCGCGCAGCGTCATTAATTGATCTATCCATCCTGCCCGGTTAGCCAGGGTGATGCCGGATCCGCGAAGCGCTCCAAAGTTACCACGCAGCAGCTCCCCCATCAGCACGCCAAGTTCCCTCCGCGCGCCAGCACTCTCGAGACCAAGGCTGTGCGTGGCAACCTTTGCCGCCTCCAGTTTACGGATATAGACTTCAGCTGCATCGCTGGCGCCAACCTGCGCCGCTTTCATTCTCAGGAGCTCTGTGCCAGAAAGCTTTTGCTCAACAACCTGCGCCTTCAGCTGACGAAGAAATTTCTCGCGCGCCTGGTTCGCTTTTTCCTCAACCTGCTGAAGTTCTTTCTGCCGCGCCGTGGTGCGGGAAATCAAAGAGAGATAATCACCCTGAGTGATGTTCCCCTGTGCGCGGGCCTTGCGAAATTGTTCCTGGACACTCGCCAGCGACCGCGTTTCACCGTTAAGAGATCGGACGCCATCTATCTCCCTGAAGAACGATTCCGCCAGCGCATCCTGCCGCCGCGCCAGCGCCTCTGCCTGCGCGTCATTCTCCCGATAACGCTGGTTTAACCCGGTGACGCGCTGGTAAGTCTCATCGACCGATTTGGAGACTCGCTGCAGTTCGCTCTGAAGCCCAGCGGCGGCATCAGCCTGTCGCTTCTGCATATCGGACACGGCGCCTGCGCTGGCGGCGCTGGTGGTTTTCAGCGCGCTGATTTGCGCCTCTGCCGCACTACGCATGCGCGTCTGCACTTTGTCCGATTCATCCGCCATACCGGACAGTTGCCCCTTAATCCTGGCGATCTGTTCTGTGAAAGTGGCGCTGTCGACATCCAGGTTGATGACAAGATCGCTAATCTGCTGGGCCATATCTGGTGCCTCCCGTTATTCCCTCTGCGGCCAGCATCATGGCGTCATCATCCTGCACATGATCCGCTGCAGCCTCAGCGGAGGGGGACAGCAGGCTGAAGTGTGCAGGAGTGATGTCCGGATCCCGGTATAAGAAGGTTGAAATGGTGTAAAGCAGCCCGGAGAAGTGGGCATCGAGCTGCGCGTCCTGAAAAAAACGCTCCCGGTAAAAGTGATGCCAGTCGCCGAGCTCGGAGGACGTCATGCCAGCAAGCATGGCGCGCCAGTCGGGTCGCCCGAACTCGCGCGCCAGCTTCAGGACAAAATCAAGCTCACTGGCTAGGGCTTTTCCGCAGTAACAGGTTCATCACCCAGTGCGGTGGCATCAATGTGTTCATCCGCGGGTTGATCTTCTTCGACAACCGGCGCCAGCATGCCGGAGAGCAGCTTGATCTGCATTTCCGCTTTGCCAATTGCCTCCGCTGGCCAAGTGCTCATCACCTGCTGGTGCAGTTCTTCTTCAGTTGCCCCTTTCGGATCGTTATGCCAGAGCGAGAGCGCGATAAGGCGCGCGCCTGCGCGAATACTCATACTGACCAGCCTGGTGGACATTGTCTGCTCATCCAGGTCATCAGAAATGGCTGATAAGGCTTTTTCTTCCGCGGCCAGATATTCGAGATAAGTAATACGCTGTAGCGCCGATAATTCGGTGATTGGTACCGCGGCACCGTTATAAGTGAATTCGTCTTTTTTCAAAAACATGCTCATGCCTCTATCCTCAGGAAGCCGTCACAGTGGTTTTGCAGGTCGCCACAAAATTACCGTCATTGCTCATGACAATAATGTCGGTCGCGCCAGCCGCCACGCCGGTGACAATCAGAGATTTATCACTCACGGCCACAGTCGCCTTCGCGCTATCCGAGGTTGCCGCACGGAAAGACTGTTCCGATGCGCTGGCAGGCAGGAAGATGACGTTTAGCGTTGTGGTTGCGCCGACGGCCACGCTGGCCGTTGCCTTGTCGAGTTTGATGCCGGTCACTGCGATCGGCGGGTTGCCGCTTTCTTCCGCCAGTTCCGGTTTCCCGGTATTGGTGATTTTGGCGGTACGCGTGATCACTTCCTTCGCGGGGATGGCTTTACCCAGGCTACTGCACCAGCCTTTGAACACATCCACGGTACCATTCGGATACTTAATTTTGTACGCCCGTACAGAGCCATCGACGAACCAGGCCACCAGCGATTTTTGACCCTCTTCTCCCGGTTTCCAGGCCAGCGTTAATGATGTATCCCCTGCCGATTTTGCCCCCTGGGCGGTAGCGGTCCAGTCTGCATCTTCATCATCAAGATAGGTATCATCGTAGGACTCCGCCGTCATTTCACCCGGCGTCAGCTCCTTAATTTTTGCCAGGCGTTGCCAGTCAGCATCGGACAAAGGGTTTGCATAAGCATCCCCGGTCCCCGTGTACAACCAGAGTGTTGTTCCCGCCCCTTTTACCGGAGCAAGTGGATTAGGTGTTGGCATAAATCCTCACATGTCATAAATAATTGAATATTTCATATCCGCGGAGCTCCAGAGCCCGAGGCTGTCATCCCTCTGGTATTCGTAACCCTGCTGTACCATCACGGAAATCAGTCCACTCAGCGCGGAGATACCTGAGATTGCCGGGTAAACCCGGGCTTCCATCCACTCATCAAGTTCGGAGTCAGGTACCTGGGCAGGAAGGAAAACTTCAATATGTAAAGTGGCCTGCCAGGTATCAGCATCCAGTTCCTCCCCGGTGTATTCGGCATCAGTCAGATAAACTGCCACAGCAGGAAAATCTTCTTCCTCAATGACAGCTGGACGACCATCAAAAAAAATGGCGCTATTCCCTATCACGCTTTCCAGGCCATCGATCACGGCCTGGCGTATTTCGGTATGTTTCATCGTTTCAGGTGTAACCTCAGTTGTTGCTTGAGCGCAGCGGCCAGTTGCTTTGGCATCTCCACATCAAGCATGCGTTTCTTCTCCGCTTCGAAAGCAGTTGTAAGCGGCGCAGCCAGTGGGATTTTCACAACATCGATGGGGTAGCGATTTTTACCTTCAATACGCTTCATGACATGCCAGCGACCGTTGGCTAATTGCTGAATGAAAGCGTCCCTGAAAAGATATTTTCCGATCTTCAGGACACTCCCTCTCCGTAGAAGCGCCCCTTTCTTTCTGGTTAAGCGGACCTGGGCAGCGCCCAGTTTGATCGCCGGCAAGTTCCCCCGATTAACCTTTATCCTGGCGTTCATTCGGCCATTTGAAGATGCTTTGCTGACCCTTACCCTCTGTTTAACCAGTTTGACCGGGAGGCCTTTCACTCGGTTATCCCCTGCGATGGTTTCCTTAGCTACTTTTCGGGTTGCAGCGGTGACTGCTGTTCTGGCTACTCGATTGATTGCCCAGGCGCTGGCATTAGGCACCATATTGCGATCAAGGCTATTGAGGTTTGCAATGACTTGTTCCAGACCCTTAATACCCATTACACCTCCTATCGGCGGCGGTTTCCTGCGGGGGGCTGCCCGTTGCATAGCCAGAGATGGCAGGATCCGCAATCGTCCGGACCAATCCTGTCAATCCAGTAGGAGATTCCGTTAATGGTGAGGGTATCCAGCCGCTGTAACTCGCTGGCATCTGTCGATTTCACGAAAAAAGAAGGGCTTGTGCCCTCCACTCTCACACCAGGAACCGCATAGCCAATATTTTCTGGATCATCAAAGACACCGGAAATACTCAGCCCGGAAAGCCCACCCGAGGTGATTAGCGCCACCGTCCCCATGGTTGAGCGGATCGTTTCATCAGCCCGCGATATAGCAGCATCGAAAACATTATCGAAATCGGTCATGTCCACTCCGCTACAGTTCGACAGCCAGCCCCCGTGTAATCAGCTCTTCTGCATCCCCGGCGCTGACACGAACGGTAGTACCCGGCAAAACAAGACTCACCTGTTCATTCTTTACCGCGTGCAGCGCTTCGAGGTGTAACGTCGTGAGCGTTTTCACCGCGACCAGGTCATCTGAAGCAGACTTTGTTTCCTGGGGCGCCGGCGTTAATGCGTTACCCTGCGCATCGCGATCCTTCTCCTCATTGCCGGATGCCGTATTTCCGTTCCCCGTTTCATTGCTATCGCCACCATCGTCGATATCATCCCCAATCTCCTCCTCCAGCTCTGCAATGCGCAGCGCCAGCTCTTCTTTCGATCCGGTCAGACTGACCTCACGGTTCAGCATGCTGCCCAGGTCTTTCAGGCGAGCAATTAACTCTTCTTTGGTCATCACTGTTTCCCCTTTATAAGAAAGGCCCCGAAGGGCCGTGGTCCAGTTCGTCAGGCAAGTTTTACGGAGACGAACTCATCCGGATCAGCCAGCAACATTAGCGGTGCTGACTGAATCATGGTGAATTCGCGAGCAGGGTCTCCCGACTGAACCCAGTTTTTTGGGTAGCGAGTTGAAGCGTTAATACCTTCACGCTGGGCGTCTGCATCAAGGATGCAACCATAGGTGCGCAGACCACGGGCCTGGGTGTTTCCCAGCACCATTGACAGGTCCGGCAGTGCATTTTTTTTGACGTCGTTTTCAACGAGCTGACCGGCATAAACCACAATGGCTACATCGCCGTACATGCCCTTATAAGAAACGGCTTTACCCAGGTCTTTCAGGGCCGTTTCCAGCTCCGAATTTGAGCCACGGCGAGTATCCAGTTTCTCCTTGACGGCATCGAAAGAACGGAACAGTGCCCAGCCCTTCGGATCGAACACGATAATGTTGATCGTACCGCTGGCGTTAAGCGAATAGGCTTCAATGTCATCGGTAGGATCATAGGTTTTTTTATCACGGCCAGACCATGCTGCAGCCCCCGCCTGGATAATGTTATTGCCGGCACTGCGCCCCATATCCACTTCAACTGGCTCAAATGCTTCCCCACTCATGGTGTATTTCCCATAGAGCACAGCTTCGATTGCTTGCTTCTCTTCGACCTGTGCAATCGCCAGCTCCTCATCTTTCATATTCTGAAGAATGATGCGGCGACGGCGATAAGCAGGATCTGCCAGATTCTGTGGATCTTCATCAGGCAGGCGACGGAGAGTCATTTGTGGGTTAACTTCGTGTTTCGGCTTCACATAGCCAGGTGTAAATTCTGACGTGCTACCGCCACGGGAGCGAATCACTTTCCCGGAGACTATCGGCGACACATACAGCGCCATGTTGACCAGGCCTGGAATTTGCGACAAGTAGACTTTCTCTGTAGTGAAGGGATAACTTTCACGAAAGAAGATGCGCAGGAAAAGCGGATCGAATTTGAATTTCTTCTCATTGACCGCCAGCAGTTGGGCTGTTGTATAAACTGACATAGATTTTTCCCGTAAAAAAAGCCGCAAATGCGGCTTTTATGAATAATGAAAGTGGTAAAGAAGTCGGTTAAACGATGCTGATAGCAGTGCCAGCAAAGGCATTACGTTTAATGCTGTCGTCAGTGACTGCATCCGGCCAGTGAATATCTTCAATACGGAAGGAGCCGGATTTATAAAAGGTAAGTTCCGTGCTGTTCTGGTCGGCGGCTACCGCCAGGATGCCGCATGCCGCGCCAGCATGCTCGCCGTCCCAGGCAACCAGTTTTCCCCCCGTCGCCTCCAGCATTAACGGAGTCATAACGGGCGTTGCCGCTGCCAGTGCGCCAGCGCCATAAGCGGTGTGGGTTGGATCGCTATTACCCAGCGGCTGGTAGTGTGTAAATTCTTCAGTGTTAGCCATGTGAGCCTCTTAAACAGGGGTATTCATCAAATCATCGGTTTCACTGGCAGCCGGTGCTCCGGACGCCAGCGTTTCTGGTGCAGTTTCCATCAGGCGATCCAGCGCGGTTTCGCTTCGGGTCTGTGAACTTTGCGGCGCCGCCGCCAGAATGCGCTGTGCATGCTCAACCGTCATTCCCGGCGTCTCTGCCAGCGCGCGTGCCTGTTCCTCCCGGCCGCTCGCGGCCTCACAGTTCAGGATCCCCATAATTCGGGCATTCTCCGCAGAGACCGCCGCAGCAACCTGGGCATTTACATCCGGTGCGGGTGCAACAGCCGATGGAGCTGCCGGAGTGGTTGCAATTGCTCCATTGGCTTCCGGCGCGGCATTGGCATCTGGTTGGGTTGCAACTGCATTCGTCGTCGTTGTCTTCATCGTTCCTCCGATATGGATGGTCTTTTTGGTATCCAGCGCGCTACGCATCACGCCGATCGCATCTGTACTGTTAACAAGCTCGTCCGCCAGCCCATGATCAATGGACTCCTGCCCGGAGAAGACCGCAGCCTCAGTATCGAGAACCGCCCTCACCGACATCCCCGTATAACCCGCCACTTTTTCAGCAAACATCTGCCGGGTGGCATCGATACGGGACTGAAAAGCTTCACGAACATCTTTCGGCAATTTTTCGTAAGGGTTGCCATCAACCTTGTGGTCGCCGCTGTAAATCAACGTGACCTCGACCCCCTGAGATTTCAGCACCTGCCCATAATTGCTGTGGGCCATCATCACACCGATGGACCCCGTCCTTGCGGTCTGTGTCACCAGCCGGCGTGATGCCGCACTGGCGATAAGTTGCCCGGCGCTGCAGTTCATATCGTTCGCCAGCGCCCAGACGGGTTTAATATCGCGGGCCCGGGCAATAATGTCGGCGCAGTCAAACGCTCCGGCGACCATCCCACCTGGCGTATCCATATCCAGCAAAACACCATCAACATCCGGATCGCTGATAGCCTGCTGCAGGCGGGCAATTACACCGTTGTACCCGGTCATGCCGGAATACGGCTGGAGTGAGCGCGTTTTATTAACCAGGGTCCCGGCAACAGGTAATACCGCAATACCATTCATTACCTGATAGCTACGAGCCGGACGCGGCCCGGCCTCCTCGTTACCGAATAGCATCAGAGGTTCCGCCATTTGCTCGGTGCCCAGGGTTGTCCCCGATACGGTATCAGTCAGGCGGGTAATGCCCAGTTGGCCTGCCAGCGCGCAAAAGAAAACCCGCGCATAGGCGGGTTCAAGGAGCAGCGGTTCGTTAAATGCCAGGCTGGCAATATGTGGAAGGTTACGCAGCTCGGGCGTCATCTTGTTCCTCCTTACCGGAATTCTCCAGACCAGACTGGAACGCCGCAGCTGCCCACGAAGGCGGTCTTAACCCTGCCTGTCGCCGTTCCATCGTTTCACGCACCTGCTGGGCAAAGATTTCCTGATAATCATCGCCGCGCTTTGCGCATTCTTTTTCATAGGTACTGAGGCCTGCTTCAATCAGCATAACCGCCTCCTGCACCTCCTTAAGTCCGTCAATCGCCATCCTGCCGGAGCCGATCCAGTCGCAGTTCGCCCAGCTTGTCCTGGCCTCCTGGAAACTGTAACGGGCGCGGGATGGCAGGCTGACGACACGACGGACGATCGCCTCTTCCAGCCAGCACAAAAACATCATGCTCGCCTGCCGGGCAGCGATAAATTTGCGCCGGCCCATAAAATAAGCCCAGGACTCATTGGCGCTTGCGCGTGCGGTGGAGTAACTCATCTGTGAGTAGTTGCGGGATAACTGTTCGTAAGAAACGCCAAGCCCCGCGGCGATGTAACGTAAGAGGGATTGCTCAAATACGGAGTACCCATTGTCAGTATTCTGAGCAGACTGCAGATTCAGTGAATCCCCGGGCATCAGGTGTGGCACCTTCGCCCCTCCAAGCCTGACCGGGGCGGCCGCATAATAAGTTGCGATTTCCCCCAGCCATCCGGTCAGCTTTTTCGTCTGCTCCGGATTGTCCGCGCCGAGGATAAAGTCCATCGCCGTCTGGGTATCCATCTCACTTTCAATCGTGGCGGCATACATCGCCTTGACGATGGCGCTTTGCAGTTGTGTGTTTTGCAGCGTATCGAGCATTTTCATCTGCTCCATAACGCTATAAAACTGATTCGCCCCCCTTGTCTGTCCATCTTCCATTGGCTCAAACACATGGATAAAGGCCGTTCGCCCGCCAGGTAGTTCACGCGGAATATAATTCCACTTCTGAGCCATCCACCCGGGATAGTTATCCTCGCTGACGTAGTAACCCTGGGCGGCACCAGCATCATTAATCCATACCCCTGCCCGGCAATTACGGGTATCGCCCTGATTGCCTGGATTACCGATCCGCTTAGGACTGACCATCTTAAACTGTGTTCGAAATAGCCTGTTCGCGCTGGTATCCCAGGTCGCCTGAGTAAATAACTCTCCGTTAAAAGTGTGCATGGCCACACCTTCACGGATCATCATGGTGAAAGTGCGTTTACGTTCGGCATCAATAAAACAGTGGTCGTCCTCCGCGTATTCTTTCCAGGCATCCTCGCACTCACGGGCAAAAGCACGCGCGTCCTCTTCGCTGATCCCAAGATAGCGCCAGGCAGGCCGGTGACTAAGACGGAAAAATGAACCAACGATATGATCCTGGTGAAGCTGTACCGCATTTGCCGCGAGGCCGTTATTACGAACAAGATCGTCGGCGCGGGCGTTTCCACGCTGGAAGTTCGGCAGTAGAGCGGCATCACCACTTTCACTGGGTGGATTCCACGCGCGCAGCTGGCCACCAAAGCCACCAGCCCCACCATGGTATCCGGCATATTCCCGGAGCGACGTTTTACCGTCGGGTCCAACAAGTGCTGGTAATTTCATGCGTAAAATCCTGCTGGCCCGCGCCGGCGACTGGTGATGCCAATCTGAACTTCAAGTTCGGCAATATATTTTTTCAAATCAGCAACTGACGTGGCAGTAAACTCAACGCGGCGGCCATCTTTCTGTACCGTCGCAACGCGTTTCCCTGTCATCAGGTCATGAAGTGCGGCGCGGGCACTGTCCAGTTCAGACTGTGTTGCCATTATTCATCTCCGGCTAATGCCCGGGCATAATCCGCCAGGGTCTTTTTCGGTTTAGAGGTATGTTCGTCCTCCTGCATGCTTATCAGAAGAGACTCAAGATTCAGCTGCCAGCGGGAGACGCTTATCCGCAGAGCTGCCAGCGCGTAGACAAAACAGTCCAGCGCCTCATTACGGCGTTTCTTACTGTCCCAGAGTATTTTCCGCTCGCCGCTTACCCATTTTTCAACCTGCTCCTCTGCTGTCAGCTGCTGAGCCTCGGTCAGGTCGAAAATTTCCGGGTTGTTAGGAAAATGAACGGCGCCGGCCATTGGCTCATCACCAACCGGGATAAGAGTTAATCGGTTATAAATCTGCTCCTTCGCCGTATCGGTACCAACCTCCGTCAGATACACCCCGTTTTTATTTCGTTTACGCGGCATATTCGCTACAGGTTTACCGTATACCGATGCACCTTTGATGGGGATTACGCGGAAAAGACCATGCTTTTTCGAACGGCCATAAACGATTGTGGGGTCAATCCCCCCGATATCCCAGCAGATGCGGGAAATGCTCATCTCCGCGCCATTGCGTCGTTTATAGGTCTTATTGATCGCCTCATCGACGCGTTTAAGGGTCTGCTCGTCATCATGACGCCCCATGATAATCTGTCGGTCTACCAGCCAGCTTTCTTCACCGGGTCCCCAGCCCCAGACTCGCATTTCGTAACGGTCAAGCTGTGAGTCAATCCCGGCGGTCAAATAGACAACGCGATCCGGCACTGCGGCAGCAAAGAGTTCCTTTCGCTCTTCGATAAGATCGGCATCAGGCCGTTCACCAATTTTCGGCTCCCAGGTTTCCCCGAGGGTGGTGTTAGTAAAGGTTTTACGTTTGCCTGTATCACCCTTGGTCTTTATCCACTCTTTTACAATCTGCACCCAAGTGGTGAAGGGGCTATAGGCCGTCCAGATATGGAAGGTCACACTGTCTGGCGGATCTATTTCTCCACCAGATGAAGAAAACCAGTTAAGGCCGTCGCCCGTCCAGATGCCAGTTCGCTCACAGATATAGCGCGCATTGGTAAAGTCCAGCTCCTGTTGCTTAATGACGCACCCGTTATGCTCGCACAGGTAAAAAACGCTGGAGGGCTCACCAGGAGACCATTTAAAACCAAAAGGCGTTTCACGATCGCCGAACTTGAGATATTGCTCTTCCCCGCAGTGCGGACACGCAACATGGAAGCGCATAAAATGCTGCGATTCGCTGGCGGCTCGTTCAATCTGGCAGGTACCACGAATTTTTGGGGTAGAGCCGCGGATTGATTTGGGCCAGACAGAACCCTCGATTCGCTTATCACCCAGAAACGTTGGCGAACCTTCTTTCTCGATGTCCTCATCGAATGCCGCCAGTTCGTCATATCCGGCAACATCAACCGATTTCTCACGATAGTTCTTTGCAGCCTTACCGCCGAGACACCAGAAACCGCGACCGTTAGAGAAACGCTTCATGCTGAGCGTGTTATTGCGGTGCTTTTTCCCATACCACGGCGCCAGCGCCAGCAGTGCGGGAATATCACGGATCGTCGGCTCAACATGCGACTTCATGAAGTTTTCGGCATCGCCGTCGGTCGGCAGCCAGATTAGGGAATTTCGCTGCTTATGCTCAATAAAATAGGAATAGACGCCCAGCAGCATCTTCGAGTAACCGACACGGGCAGATTTAACAACGTTCACTTCCCGTATGTAGTCATTCCCCATCGCATTCATTATTGCGCGCTGGAAAGGCAGCGTGATCCAGCGCCCTTCCTGGTAAGCTGATTCTTTCGGCAAATAATAATTGTTGTCTGCCCATTCCACTGCCGTTTGCGGCTCCGGGCGATAGAGTGAGCGCAGCCCGGCGCGTGCGGATGACTGCAGCCCCTTAATCTGACTGTTCGATATATTCACTCAGCAACCCCGGTATAATTTCATCCAGCGCAGCTGCCTTGTTCATGGCTTTGATTACGTCCTTTTTAAGGAAATCAATGTGTCGATTCTCCAGCTCAGGAAACCGCCGCTGCACCGACAGGGGGATCCCGTCCAGGATACTGGCTATTTCGCCGGCCACGCGTGAAAGCACGAACGTGCAGAATGCGGTCTCCACCACCTCAGCGGAACTTTTGGCATTTTTTAGCTCCTGGGCATCAGCCTGCGAGCGGGTCAGACGGTAGCGCTCATAATCAATTGTTCCTGGCTGCAGATCAGATTCACCAGCCTTACGGAGCTCTTCAACTTCCTTTCTCAACTTTTCGTTTTCGATGTCAGCATCACGTTGGGCAAACCACTTAATCGCGGCAGCGGAATCGTAAAGCACCTCATTACCTTTGCCACCACCACGCACAAACGGCATCCCCTGATCCTGCCAGTTCTGAATCGTACGAATGCTGACACCAAAAATATCGGAGAGCTGTTTTTTGTTCACCTCCATACGCACTCCTTAGGCGAAAACGGGGTACGGAAACGATCATGGGTGATCCGGACAGGAAACGGTCTGATGGCTTCCTTACTTTTTAGGCATCAACCAATTAATAAACAATGAGTTAAAAAGTAGAAGAACGGAAACGCCTTAAATCTCAAAATTTTCATATGTAGCGAGAATCCGCGAGGTCGCCGCCCCGTAGCGACTCGAACTCCCGGAAAGGACCCGCGGCGATAACGGTTCTCATTACCGTTTCAATGATCATTCATCGAGGCCGCTCACTGAACGACCTCTGTGAATGCTCAGCTTGCGAATGCGCCCCCGTCGGCCTGCAGCACATCCTCGGGGATCCGAGCCGTAAGAGGCTCACTTTCGAAAACCTTCAGCCCATTGAAGCCGAGGAACGTTGAAGACTGGCTGATGTTCCCTGCGATGAAGTCGCCAACATCGCTCAGAAATCCGGTCACGACCGTCTCAGTGTGCCGGCGCCAGTAGTCCTCAAGGGCAACCAGCAGCGGATCAGAGCCATTGGTGATCATCTGCTCGCTAACGGAATAAGCCTTCTTACCGGTCTTATCAGTGATGCACTGCAGCTTATTACTCTGCATGGCCACCATGTCGGTATTGTTCACCTGAACGGTCAGTGTCGCGACTTTTTCATCGTCATCATTCGTGGAGGAAGCGTAGAAGAGAGAAAGGGTCAGATCATTACGATTAAACATTACTGGCTCCTGTTGCGGTTACGGTTGCGATGACGGGGGCGACGCGCCGTTTGTGGCGCAGTATCATTCGGCGGCAAGAGCTCACCTTCTTTTTCTGGCTGCACTTCTTCCACGACAGCTGGTGGCTGTTCTGACTCTTTCGGTTGTGGTTGCGCTGGTGCTGCAGGTACGAATGGTGCGCCACCAGCTTCAATCTCAATCTTGAGGTGCGGGAATATCTTAGCGGTATGGTCGAAATGGATAGCTGAAACAGGCAGATGCGCGTAAGACACGCCGTCCCGCTCCAGCGCCACCAGCACGCCATTAACGTATTCAATCTTGATATTTTGCATCGTTTACCTTCACGAATAAAAAAGCCCCGCTATTGCGAGGCGCATATTTATCAATGGGTTGCTATAAGCGGAGATAGTTATAAAGGCTATTTAGGTATAAATCGAACCCGCAATCCCTACTACCGCAGCTAGCATCAAAAAGGTGACTGCAGTTCTACGCATTTGCACGCCATAAAATGAGAGGGCCATCCCAACGAATACCACAATCAGAACGCGCCACATAGCCAGAGCGAGGAAGATATAGCCTTCCGTGGCACTATCAATTAGCACATCCACACATCATTTCCTTTTCAATCCATTACCGTTGGTAATGATTTTATCATGTCCAAGAGACGGATTGTTATGTCGTTAGCTAATCCGGACTTACTCATTATCAGTAGTTTTCCTTTAGCAGTCCGCTTGCTCTGATTTGTTGTGCTCCAGAATGTCGCGCCTGGTCTGCTTTTATCCTTTCGAAAGAGAAAGTAACAACCATTCGACTTAGCATTACAGAGCCATCCCGCAAAGAGGCCCTCTAATTCAGGCAATAAAAACCGCCCTGAGGCGGTTAGTTTCAGTCTGGCGGTATGTTACCTGTGAATGACAAACAGTGATTTGCATCTCGGGCAGAGTAACGCCTGTTCCTTGCGTACCTTTGTAGTAGGATGATTGGATTTATGCCCGCAAACAGGACAAGTCACTGTTATTTTTGACGCAATATTTATACGTTTTAATGCGTAATCGAAAAATGACATGATGATTACCCTTTCAATAAATGGGTCTTATTATATCACCAATAGAGCATTTTTTAATCAACCCAGCACTTGCGCTTGCTGTTTCCAGGATGACTCCCTGGCTAAAGTGGCTTCGCAATACCATAAAAAAGCCGGGGGTGGCCTTTCTGATGGCTATGAAAAAGGCCGCAAAAAGATGCGGCCTTTTGTCATGCACAGTTATCAATTAAATAAACTCTCAGGAGCCATCCGGGAGAGATTACCTAAAAACGAGTAACTGACCTCCGACAGACTGGTGTTGGGACGGAGGTGCAGTGATAGTAGTGTGTTTTATTTTTCTTCATACTAATAAACATATAATAATGGCAGTTCGTCTTTTTAACCGACAAATACCATTCAAATAGCCTATATATGCAGATGATTGCTCTGAGAGTATTGTCACACTCAATGAAAATCTTTGAAAATGTCATTAGCTGGTTTACTCGCCGTCGAACAGGTGCAGCGGCCTTGCCCTAACGAAATTAGCTTTAGTCGTTCGTTGTCATCTACCACACAAACAAAGTAGTCACAAAAACATAAAGGTTATAAAGTGAGCTATTTCCTGCCCTGTGGTGTATGGTTAGCAATCACTCACGAGGATAAAAACCATGTCGATGCTCAAAGACAAGATACGTACACTCAGACCTGTAAAAAGCACCTGTCCTCACTGCTCTCGCCAGTCAACACATAGCCTGTCGAGAATAAAAAACGATATAACATTGATCTGCCCATACTGCGGAAATATTTTCCTCCCCTCAGAAAGTAAACCTGTTAAGTAACTGATCGAATACTTTACTGAAGCTGAAGTTCACTCTTAGGCTTCAGTAAACGAAACGTTGACATGCTTCTTCTCCTGCTTCTGGCAATAAAAAAGGCCGCCATTGGCGACCTGGGTTCAAATTATGTGTGTCAGGGCATATGACACGAGTAACCGCAGTAATAGCCACCGTTGGATTGCGGGTTGACTTTCTGCATATTCTCTGCAACCTACATTTAAGTATAGATCGAACCAGCAGTCCCGATTATCGCAGCAAGCAGAAAGAAGGTGACGGCAGTTCTACGCATTTGCACGCCATAAAATGACAGAGCCAACCCGACGAAAGCAACAATTAAAACTGTCCACATATCCAGTAAGAGGAAGAGATATCCCTCGAAAGCACTGTCAATCAGTACGTCCACATCGCGCATTCCTTTTAATAGATAAACTCCGCTGAAATACTATCACGATAGCGTTAGCAGACTATCTGCTAATCATCAAGCATCGACTGACTTATTTTCGGTGGATTTCTTTTCGCAAGTTGTGTTAGCAATCAGCGTCAGGGCGAGCCACTGCGCGGCATGCCCACATACAGGCTTCCTGCATTTTGGTGCGAGCGATTGCCAGACAGCGCAAAGCTTCATCAATCTCCCGAGCCTGCTCAGCACTTAACATTGCCGGGCCATTACGGACAGCCAACAATTCACCTCGCTCGGTATCAAGCAAACTACATAAGTGGCGGCTGACGCCTTTGAGGCGGTTCATGCGCTCAATCTCGCCCGCGGTTAATGTGCGGTAGCCTTTTACAGTGCTGCCGTCCTGCGGTTTTGCTTCACTCATTTCGTAGCCTTTTCGGTTGGTTGCGGGCAGTTAGCCTGCGCTGATTTGTTGTACGCCAGAATGTCGCGCTTGGTCTGCTTATCTAGCACGTCAATATCGTGGTCAGTCAGGTAGATAATCCGCACCCAGTTGCAGGCGGTATCAACCACCACCGGGGCGGGTAAATCTTTCGCGCAGCTCGCGATCAACATCGTCATCGCCCATACGCTTAACGTCTTCCTGTACATCGCTGGCCCCTTTCGTTGCATCAGCCCGGCGTTCTGCCGCGGCGACGGTAGCAGCGGCGTTTTCTTCAGTGCGCTGCTGCTCGGCTTTGGCTTCCGCCTTGCTGGTCCCGCGCGCATGGCCTAACCCAAACGCGCCAGCGATTAAGCCAAGCAGAACGACTACCAGCCCGCTGATAAATTCAAGGCTCATTGCGCCTCCTGCTGCTCATCGGCTATTTCTTTCAGCTTTGGCTGTCTGACGTATTGAGAGAGGATGGCGAGCACCACCAGGGCCGGGCTAATCATTGCCACAATGTTTGCAGGCAGAATATCTTTGATATCCGGCGGCAGCATCGCCCAGGCATGAAGAGCTGCGTCCGGAAATGATTGGGCCCATACACCGACCAAAGCGCCGGCAGCACCCAGGCGGACAGACCATGTTTTAAGCAGCAACCGGGCATGACCAACAAACTCCAGCCGGGTATATTTGCGCACTAGCAACAGAACCAGCACGGCCACCAGCGCCAGCAGAGCGAAAATAATCATCTTCATAGGCTCACCCGCTCTTTAACCCAGCCGTATAGAAACGCTTCGTTAGCCGGCCTCGCTTCGGCCAACTCAAGATAGCGAGCCCCCTGGCTGCAATTCAGCGCCTTTAGCAGCGTGGCTTCGCCATCTTTGCCACGAACGGCGAGATAACTTTTCAGGGCGGCGATGGTGAGATTGCCGATCGCGCCGTCCGTCTTCAGATCCGGATATAGCTTGCCCTGCATATTCAACGCCGTTAACCAGCGCTGCAGGAATGTACTGGCGACACGTGGCCCCATGTTCACGCCAGTATCACACAATTCCTGTGCAATGGCTGGCGACAACTCGGCGATGCAGTCAAACTTCGGTTCTGTCCAGTATTGCGACAGATAAATTGCTTTGGCTGTATCCCGTGGTAACGCCTTCATATCGCCGCTATAGCCATATGCGCGGGCGGTAGTCTGCGTGATACCCCAGCGCGTTGGGCCGCCTTTATCATTCGGGTTATTTACGTAACCCCCTTCTTTACCGAGGATGCCCTCGATAATCTGATCTGCTGTCATGGCGCCTTAACTCCGGTAATGCGCTCCCAGAAATAGGTCAAAGCAACAGAACCCATTGCCCCGCTAATTCCGGAAGTGGCCAGTATCATGTAAATGCTCAATCCGCTTTCAATGCTCACCAGACCAGCAATAACGCCGGTAAACCCTGAAACCACCATTTGGGCAAGAGCATTGATCAAGCTCCATGTTGCCTTGCTCTGCTTCACATCTATCAGGTAGCGGACAAGTCCACCCCAGCAAGCAATGATCAGCAGAACCAGCCAGGACATCCCGGCAATGCTCTCTTTGTCTTGCATACGTTTAGCCATAGTTACCGCCTCCGATTAAAGATCGGGAAGCTGTGTGTTTGAAAAGGGTCAGGCCCGTCAGGCTGGATTTAACAACGAAGCATGTCGATGATGATTCCTGCGGGACCTGATAATAAAAAAGCCATGCAAATGCATGGCCTTGTGATTTGAATCCGTTATTTACAAAAAGTAGTCAAGACAGTATCTTTCGACTTCCGGACAAAAAAACATATACCGGGACAAAATCTAAATGTAACTGCCTTGCCTGCATGAAACCATGCGGGCTTTTTTTTTGCCCAAAGAAAAAGCCCACCGAAGTGGGCCTTACAGCTATCATCATTTTTTATTAGGTGTGGTGCCGGGTGCCTCCCGGTAAGTCGCCGCCAGTCCACAGACGACTCGCAATGCGCAAAAAAACATATCAGACTGGCAATGCCCCTCCGCATAGGGGGATTCACCACACCAAAAATTTAACATCTGATGAAACTCGTTTCAATGCTCTACGACGATGTGACAGGGGTACTGATGCAATGCATCTCGCGAATACCCCTGTCGTATCGCCGGAAAGCAAAAACCCCGCTCTTGCGGGGTTTTCGTTGTAATCAAATTGTCGCTTCTGTCGCTGCCGAGTGGCGCAGCTCTGCCAAGCATAAATGGATTATCTGATTTTTTGGCCCATTTTCAACATCAAAAGAGATTTATAGCACTTTTTGTTAATCAGCATGAATTCCCTTTCGTACCGACAGAAATGTTTTTGCTCTGAATATTTCCAAGCACCATCGCACGCGTTTGCGGGCTTCACCATCTGTTAGCCACGGGGCCACCAGCTGTAATTCCCGGGTTATGTCAGAGATTTTTTTGCGTGTGGTGTAATAACTAACTCCTACCAAATAAACCGGATCCCCCGCTTCAAATGCGTCGAGAACACAACGTTCTACGAATTCAGCATCATCATCATGAATAGCGGAATCTATCAGGCCGATGACAGGCTGAGGCCATAAAATCACATGTGCTCGGTTTAAGGCTTGCTGGCCTCGATATCCCTCCTCCCTCGCCTGTTCTATCGCTGCGGTCAATCGCTCCAGCGCTTTATCTGACCAGCGGTCCCCTTTCAAACCTCGCCAGCAGGAGTGGCCTGTGGGATTGCGGGGAGCTGTTCCCCCGCGCATGTTCTCTCCCCATATTGTAAGTAGCGATTTAATCCAGGCAGACTGAATACCATTCAGGGGCGTAAACCGGCCCAACCAGCTTTTGCGAGGCGCTGCGGCCACTGTTTCTAATCCAGCGCGCTGCAGCCGGCGTTGACGTGGTGTCATCATGCTCTTCTCCTTACGCCAGAACGCCGAGCGCATAGGCCCGGTCCAGCAATTTAATAATAAATTCCGGCTGAGTGCCGTACTCACGCTCGAAAGCAACTGGATCGTGATGAAGCGTCCGGTGATGCTTGCGGCAAAGGGGGATCGTAAAAATATCGTGTGCCTTGGTACCAACGCCGCCCTGCCCCCATCCGATAAGGTGATGCGCATCGTCGGCCGCCTGACCGCAGCACATACATGGCTGAGTCTTTACCCAGGAAATAAAGCCATCTGATACCCAGCGGATCCGCTTAGGTCTGGTGAATAAAGTGGCTGGTGCAACGGGATCAACAACCACTGGCACTTCTGGTTTTATCGGGGCTGGTAGTTCAGTATGCCTGGCAACCTTAGAGACAAGCGGGGAAAGAATGCTGGTGGCCGGTACCGATGGGAAGATTTCGCTTTCTTTGTAGACTGACTGGAAAACCTCTTCTTTAAGCCGAAGAGAACGGCGCGCCATCTCTTCTGTGATTTCGTCCCCTATTCCAACGCTGACAGCCCACCAGCACAATTCAGCAAGTGACAGGGAACGTTCAGCATCAAATCCCAGTGCGATACGGGCAGCATCAATTATCAGATCCGCGTTATTGATACCGACCAGGCTATCAAGGATTTGATCGGTCTGGTGCTTCAGCTCGTTATCACAATGCCAGCATGCGACGATTGCCCCTGTTGAATGGCGGAATGTTACCAGCTCTGAATGGTGATAATCGGAATGTGGCCACTGGCAATGCTTGACCCTCTTAAGCAACCAGGATTCGAGACTATTCACACCACCTGCTGCCCTCACTACCCGCTCTTTCATAAAGAATGGGCGAATGTCGGGATCATCTCGTAAAGGTTGCCCGGCGTCAGGAATGCGCCCGCTTGGGAGAGCCTTCATTTTTTCTGGCAGAGTCTCCACCAGCACGCGCCCACCGCTGAATAAAGACATCAACTCTCTACCGGGTTTAAGCAACACAATTCCCAAGTGCCGGGCAACATCAACATTTAGTAATGCGCGCATCAGTCCCTCCACATTTTTTGTGTATAGGTTCTGTTAACGCGCGGTGGCTTGCTGGATTCCGGCAACAGCACACGGAGTTCCCAGTAGACAAAGTCGCTCGACAGGCTTTTCTCAACCGGACAATTCTTTTTCCGGTAGCGTTCCGCCAGCTCCAGAGCCTGAGACTCTGAAAGTTGTTCATAGAGAAACCAACTTTTCTTCATGGCTGCTCACCGAATAGTCGCAAAAACTCAATCGCTCTTTCACGCGCACCAGGTTCGTCAGCGATCATTTCCTGCAGCAGCTGCACGGCGAGCATGGGCTCCTTTCGCCCGACGATAGAAATTCCGCGGGAGACACGGCGAGATATTTTTATGTATTTTTTTTTCTCTAACGCACGCAAATGCAACAGAACAGCATTAGACGAGCTAACGCCGAGCATATCGGCCAGTTCAGATAGCGTCGGTGGGTAGCCATGCTGATTGATGTAGGTCACCAGCAGATCGAATACTTCCTGCTGGCGAAAAGTTAGTTTTGAAGACGAAATTAAACCGGCGCTCGATGAAGGAGCACCAGTCTGATGGGATTTTGATACTTCGGGGGTTTGCGTCATGGTTTCTCTCCGCGACGCAGCAGGTATAGGTTGTTCAGGCCTATGTCGGGAGTGTAACAGAACCAGGAGGGACCTGGTAACCACTACCGGACCTCGATTTTTCAATCATCTGTGAAAATAGCGAGAGAGTCCCCACGATCTCATCTGGCTTTAGAGGCATGAACGAAATAGTATCGCCACGACGATACATCAGAGCACGCTCGCACAAAGGAAATGATGTCAGACGGGCAACAATCACTCCATCGTCACATCTGATTATCGCATAGCCGTTGTTCGGCATTTCTTGTTTTCTGTCCATAGCATATCCCTCAAAAATAACCGGGTCGGTCATCGGACCTCAACTCAAAAGAACCAGTCGTCAGTACTTTCCCAAGTGTCCTGAGGGATTTGCTCCACCCGCTTTTTATCCCCATCCATCCCACCAAACAAACTCAAACCATCAGTGCCAGTTCGGCGAATGATCAAACGGCAGCTGTTAAAATTCTGGTTCAGCCTCCGCAGTAGCTCCTTTTCTAAGGCCGGAACTGCACCGTCAGGCAATGGCTTTTTGCGGTCGATTGCGATTTCAACTTTCATCGTTAGCCTCCATCAATACACTGTATGAATATACAGTACATCTATATGGATGAATATTCAATCGCTTAAGAGCGTAAATTGTTAATTTTCAGTCAAGGGAATTAAAAAAAAACACGGCATAACAACTTGAATCAAATGGATTTAATAAAATTTTCTTGGCTAATGTCTCTTGACAAAGAGTCTGTAGTTTAGCCCTAGCTGGTCTCACCCGCTCAGGAGAATCAGGCACAACGTCAGCGTAAAGAGTAAGCAACAATGATTTTTGTCAAAAAATTACAACCCCACTTAACAAACAAGCGACTAAGCAGCAGACATGTTCTACAGCTTTTGCTTGCACAAACAATATGCAAATCACACGTCGATGAACTTTATGGGCACACAAATCCCATGTATGATACCTATCGTGGATTTTGTTCCATTTGCTTAGATTAATTATATTCGAGACTAAAATGACATCAGCAGATATCCCAATTAAAACAGAGCGTCTACACACTGTAGCCCCGTACATTGGGAAGATGCGACCCGAAATCGCTGGCTGGGCCATCGAGACCGTATCCAAGCCTGGTGATTTGGTGTATGACCCATTCTGTGGGTCAGGTACTGTACTCCTTGAAGGTTGGCTCAAAGGCCGGCACACTATTGGTACTGATCTAAATCCTTACGCCTGTCTAGTATCACGCGCCAAGCTAAATCCGTATGAACATAACGGTGTTGAAGCGGTTAATAAACTTCTAAATAAATATTCTGCTTCTGTAGATGAGATAAAATTAACGTTCAATCTTGAAACAATTCCTTGTTGGGTAAAGGATTTTTATAACCCCGAAACATTAATTGAGTTGTTGGCTTGGGTTAAAGTTTTAAAAGCAAATAACGATGAATTTGCACTTGCCTGCCTGCTTTCCATAGCTCACCATCAACGTCCGGGCTTTCTTTCTTATCCATCAAGCCATACTGTGCCTTATCTCAGAACAAAAAAATTCCCTCCGAGTGAGTTCCCAGAGCTTTACGAATACAGAGCAGTACGTCCTCGACTCGAAAAGAAAATTTTAAGAGTGTATAACTCACTACCCTCAGTCGATCCCTCATTGACTCGAAACGTATATCAGCAAGATGCTTCGACATTGAATTTAGATCGCAAAATCGATGCTATAATTACCAGCCCACCATATATGGGGCAACTTGATTATGCTCGTGATAATAGATTAAGACTTTATCTCATGGGTATTGAGGAATGGTCTACCCTTAATAAAACCATATCACCAAGCGCTACTCGATTTGTCGAGCAATTTAGTATATGTCTCAATTCATGGCGAAAAAATTTACGTCACGGCGGGAAATTGGCAATTTTTGTCGGAACAACAACAAACACCACTAAAAAAAGACTCGACGATATTGTTGTTGATTTAATCAATAATAATTGGCCTGACTACGAATTAACTGACAGAATATCAAGCGAGATACCAGAAGCCAGGCGTGCAAGAAAAAATTGCAAAGGAAGTGTTGCTGAATCTCTTTTGATATTTGAGTATAAATAAGGAGAATCTCTTGAAATCAGTGGCTATGTTTAACAATAAAGGAGGAGTGGGCAAGACTACCTTGACTTGCAATTTAGCCTCTTTTATAGCTATGAACTTTAAAAAACGAGTGCTAGTGGTTGATTGCGATCCACAATGTAACTCTACTCAACTTATCATGGGTGTAGAGCAATCAGCAGAATTATATATTTCTCAAAATAATAAAATTAGCACTATCAAAGATGTTCTTCAACCTATTGAAGATGGTGATTCCACAATAAATACAAATTTAACGTTCCTCAAATCAAGTGAAAATAGATTTGGCGTTGATTTGCTACCTGGACATCCTTATTTCGCTATAATCGAAGACAGACTTGGCACGGCTTGGGGACAGCTTAGAGCTAGAGACAGGCAAGGTTTTAGACAAACAAATTGGAATACACTGCTTTGTAACCACCTAGAAGATAAGTATGATTTAGTTATGTTTGATTTAGGACCCAGCTTAGGTTCTATCAATAGATCGGTTTTAATGGGTTGTCAGCATTTCTTAACCCCTCTCGGTTCTGATGTATTTAGTATAATTGGCGTAAAAAACATAGCCTCATGGTTAAATAATTGGATTGATGATTATAACCATTCTTGGTCTGCGCTCGCTCCTGAAGAAAAAGAGGATCTGCAGAACAGATTTTCTGTATTAGATGCCCCAAGAATTAAAAAAGGTTTCATTGGATATACAGTTCAACTATACATAACCAAGTCATATGGTAAAGAACGAAGAGCTACAAAGGCTTATGAAGCAATTATTGGCAATGTCGATAATGAAATTAGAAATTCTTTAAAAGATTTTTATTGCGACAATTTACTCCAAACACCACAAAACTCTAAACTTGGAGATATTCAACATTTATATAGCCTTGTTCCATTAGCGCAAAAACAATCGGTTCCAATTCATGCGCTCACAAGCACTGATGGATTAGTAGGTTCACAATTTTCAGCAGTCAGAGAATTTTCTAATAAGATTAGGCCAATTGCTGAAAATTTACTTAGAAATCTTGGGATGCAATTTAAGGGTTAGATTATGATACATTGGCCAGATTCCTTAATAGATGAACTAGCTGCCCGCAGATGCGTAATATTTCTAGGCTCTGGAGCATCAGCACCCGCAACTAAACAAGTCGGTGAAGAGTTAGTGCGCCCTCCAACTTGGGCTGGCTTGCTTAAAATTCTTTTAGATAAATGCCCGAATGATCCCCAGGGTTCCAAGAATAATGCTGAAACTTTGCTAAGTAAAGAAAATTACTTGGATTGCGCTGAGATAATTAGAAAAACATGTTTATCAACCGCAGAGTACAATAGATGCATTAGCCAAACATTTTCCGGATATGAAGCAACTGATATTCATAAAGCTGTTGAGATATTAGACCAAAAGGTTGTGATTACAACAAACTTTGATTGCTTATATGAAAATCATTGTAGACAAGGCGAAGGAAGGGACGGCTATGCTATATTACGCTACTACGATGGTGGATTAATAGCACGTATGCGCTCCCCAACAAGGTTGATAATTAAAGCACACGGTTGCACAAGTGAACCGGAGAGAACAATACTGACCAAGTCTGATTTCTTTAATGCCCGAAGTGACCACAAAGGTTTTTTTGATGCATTAGAAAGTATATTTCTAACGCATACTATTTTATTTATAGGGTATAGTATTAATGACCCGGAAATACAATTAATCTTAGAAAACAACATCATTACTTATCCAAGCTCAAATCCTCATTATGCCACAATGCCTAAAGGTTCGCATGCATCCATACTCTCTGCATTCAAGAACACTAATAACATTGATATTCTAGAATATGACAGCGCGAATAATCATGCCCAGTTATTGGAATGTTTAAACAACTTATGTTCCCAGGTAGAGGAAAGAAGATCACTCATAGCCTAAATTATAACTACTCAGTCATTTGAACTAAGAGCTACTATGCCGGGAGTTCCCCGGCGTTTTCGTCTTTTGTGAAGACCATACTTACTTCGGCAGACTATACTGTTCCACGCACGTCCACCAGCAAAAGGCTTTCCAATTCCTGAATGCGTTTGCAGGCATATTCCAGTGACGTATCCACTACTTCTCCTCCGGCTTAATGATGTGCGGAGTAATATTCCGACCACAGTCGCAGCAGTAGAATGCTTTCCCGCCGCGAATGCCATTGGTATGCTGCCCCTCAAGAAATGAACCATCCCAGGAATAAAACTGTTTGAAATCCACAATTTCTTTCGTGTGGAATCCGTTATCACCTCCACAGTGTGGGCATGACGTTGGATTAGTCTTATCCATCTAATCAGCCTCCTTGGC
This sequence comes from Klebsiella sp. KE9456, assembly GCF_043832615.1. NCBI lineage: Bacteria > Pseudomonadati > Pseudomonadota > Gammaproteobacteria > Enterobacterales > Enterobacteriaceae > Klebsiella > Klebsiella sp. KE9456. The sequence goes on along the minus strand of NZ_JBDYQK010000015.1, from coordinate 71,000 downwards.
GGCAGCGGCAACCGTCGTGCGTGCATAGACGATTACTCCATCCTCGGGGCGCTTGCGCGGTAAATAGATCTCCGGGCGGGGCCAGAGTGCAATAAAGCGTGATTCTCTGTTTTCAAGGCGGTGATACGCTTTCTCACTCATCACACCGACCGGGCGAAGATTCTCATGTTCGCGCTCCAGCTCGGCGTTGCGCTTTTCAGCCGCATCCAAGTCTTCCCCTAATTTTTGCGCCATCTGGAACCAGTTAGCGCGCTGCTCTTCCTTAAGCTCCAGCGCCTCTACCAGCGATAACGCGAGTTTTCGCAGATGGTCTTTACTGCCAATTGCCGGATTTGAAAGCTCAGCACGCAGCTGCGCCAGTTCGGTGATATCAGTCATTCCAGGCCTCCAGCTCGTTCTCAATCTCTTCGTCGATCTCGTCGATGGTGGTTTCTTCATTCAGGTAGTCGCGAGCTTCTTTGAGATAATGCTCCCGGCGCCCGTCGTACCATGCTGAGAACTCTGGCGACCAGTCATGCCTATCACCTACATCAGCGAAAAAATCATGCATTGCGTTGTTGTAGGCCATGCTCTCAACCATGCTATCAGCGGTAGTTAGCGCCGCTTCACGGATATACCCGCGGAGGTCACGCTTGCGCCAATACGGGTTTACCTTTGAATCACAGAGAGGTTTAAACTCCACTTCCCAGCGACGGATACAGCGTGCATTTAGGGATTTACTCATTTGGCAGCTCCTGCGGTTTTCCGATGACTAAATCTCTGAAGGTCAAAATCAATGGTCGCCCGCTGATCGCGGAACAATCCAAGACGCCCGTAGCGAATGACCTTCCCGGTTCTGACTGCAGCCTGGAAATATCGACCTGCGGTATCCCGGCACATGCGTAATTCGGCACAAGCTTCTTTCACCGTCAGGCGCCCTTTCTTCCATGTAAGATCAACAATTTTCTGAATGCACCCCTGCTGCTGCTCACGTGATTTGTTAGCCATGGTCAGCACCTCGCAGCATTGCGGAGACAGCGGCTACGCTGGCGGGCGATGTTCCACATTTCGTTGGCGTTACTGGCCATTCCCAAAATGGCAGTGTAAGCCGTAGCCGCCCGGCGGTAGAGCCCCCTTTCTTCGAGCTGGCGAGCCTGGACGATGGCATCTTTTACTTTCTGCGTTTTCTCCGGCGTAGCTCTGATAGCCGGTTCGGGCAATTTAACGTCCGGAATATCCACGCCGGCAGTAACGCGATAAACATACTGAACTCCGTTGTGCCAGCGGCGCAACTTGCCAGCAGCATACAGTCGGCGAAGGTGATTTCCCGCAGAGCTGGAGGGTAAATCCAGCACATCGCAGATATCCTGTAGTACGCAGCCCGGCGTTCTGTGCACGATGACGATTACCATCTGTGCCTGGGTAACTCGTTCTTTGGTTTTTTTGGTCATGGTCAAAACTCGCTTACTTGGTTAAACCTGCCGCTTTGCGGCGTTTGTACTCTTCCATCAAAATCTGTGCTGGCGTGGGTCCCGGAGGATGCCGCGGTGCCTCAAGCTGTTTGCGTATTGGCGGGACCGTAAATCCGTTACTGACATGCTTCGTCCATTTCGTCAGTAATTTTTCAGCCAGTCGTCTCAGCTCCCGCTCTGTCATCTGGCGTTCGATCCCGCTACGGCGCATTTCAATACAAATGTGATACAACACCTCATCTGGCCATTCGTATTCAGTGCTGTCGGCATAACGGTACGATTCGTTTCGCCAGCGCTTGTACTCTGCCATTACGGCATCAGCAGTGAGTCCAAAGGGATTTGCACCGCTCTCGGATACCAGAGAAACAAACTCAGCAAGATCTGGTGGCCAGGTATTCCCCATCGCGCAGCGTTCCATGCACTTGCGGCAAACCAGAGTGATTTGGGCCTCAGTCATCGAACCGATCTGAGCTATCCACATATCCGATGGCGCCGCCCCGTTCTTCTGGGTCCAGCGGTTCGAAAAAATCTCCCCCATGACAGTCCAGAGCCTCCATGCCGTATCCGCCGCCAGTAAGTCCGTGTTTCTGCTCCCAGCGTTCTCTGGCTGCCTGAATCTCCTGAACTGCCCGGGATGCGGTGTTAACTGGTTGAATTCCTGCATTGCCGTTACCTCCGGTTGCTGGTTGTGATTTGGATTTAGCTCTGGCGTTTATCACGCTGCGGGCAAATTTCTGTTCCCACTGGACTTGTGTGAATACCTTCCCTTCGGATTTCCAGTACGCGGTAAACTCAGCCAGCTCTGTCGGCAGGTATGCCGGTTCAGGAAGCGCTATTCCCCAGGTAGCAGCCAGCTGCGGCCAGTCCTGTGACGGTAGCCACATGTCGTGCATCGTGAATTTACCGATCGGAATATCAAGTCCAGCCAGGTATTGCGGTTCCTGAATCGCTGGAGTTTCACGCCCGCGTAGAGAGGGGTTTTCTTTTAGATCTGTATCTATATCTGGATCTTTATTAGTTGGATTGCCGTTATCATTCTGTTCAAACGGCTCATCAACGCCCGTTGAACGGTCGTTGCCATTCCGTTTCCCTTCTGCTGTTTTTTTAACTTTTCTGGCTCTTGCAGAGGCTTTTCCCGCATCAGATTTCTGTCTCTGAGATGAACGAACCATCTCCAGATCCCTTTCAATACGCTCATGTACCCACTCAGTGCCGTTATCGTTAAAAAATTCCTTTAACGAGGCTTCAACGGAAGCCCAACGGTCGTTGGTTAGCCGTGCAATTCTCGAAAGCCGACTTTTAGGGATAGCCCTCCCTGTTTGCCAGTAATTGAACATCAGCAGCAGGTATGCGCCATGCTCCTCAGTTGACAGATGCATGGTGTCCGCCAGGTAATCAGCAATATAAAGTTGCATGTAGGGCAGCGCTGCCATGGTTACTCCTGGTGCCCGAACAACACGGGCGTATAGTCATTGGTAAAAACTCGATTAGAAACACTGTGGCGCTACGGCGGTAATGCTCGCCAGTAGTGGTCCCGCCACATCTGCAGGTAGCAGATTAAAAAGCGCTATTGCCGCATCGCGGATTTCACGTTCCAGTTTTTGAAGTGGAGCTCCAAGTAATTTGGCCTGGTGCGCTTCGTTACATTCTTTAATAGCGCTGGCCACCAGCTCGGTTTCAGTTAATCCCCTTTTCAGGTCATGCTTTCTGGCTATCTCTATAGGCATGGCGTCAGCAATTGCGGATGACAGTCGAATCACATAACTGGTGTACTTCTCAGACGCCCCTTCATTTTTCAGATATCGGTAGAGATTCTGCTTATTGACGCTGATCCCTCTCCCATTTTGCTTTTCCCACTGTTCGGCCACCAGCTGCGCAATAGTGTCTTGCGCGCGACCGGGTAAGGTTGCCTCCCACTCCTGAACCGCTGCAAAGATGGTCTGGCACTTAACGCGGTCCCGGCGCCGCGGTGCATACTGATTTTCCGTTTTCAGTTGCATACCCATAATCGGGGTATGATTTTTAAAAGAGATGGTTTGCATGGTTAGTCCTTTGGAAGTCCATCGGCAGGATTTGGATAAAGGTCTGGGCGCAATTCGTGTGGAGTTACCTTCCAGTCAACCGCTTTGCTCACCTTGATAACTAACTCCCCGGGGATTTTATTTTTGAACCACCCATTTACTGTTTGAGCTCTCCTTTTCATACGACGGCCGAGCTCAGCTTGGCTGCAGATGTTCAAGAGCTTTTTTTGGATTGATGCCTTCATCGGTTGGTCTCGTTGGTTATCGATGGAAGACAATAAAACAAATTTAATCGATACCGTCAAATTATTTCGATAGATAGAGCTACAGAAAAAATCTGTATAATTAGTGGTAACTTTATGAATTGGATGAAGAGATGAACTTCGGAAAGAGATTACAAAAGGCGATAAAAGATCTCGACATATCGCAATCTGAGCTAGCCCGCAGGTTGGGAGTTAAGGCTCAGTCGGTGAGCGGCTGGTGTAACTCTGACATTCTGCCTAGATCTGAAATTTTAAATCTTCTACCGGCTGCCACTGGTTATCCGCTTTCATGGTTTTTTATGGAAGATGGAGAAGTATCTGAAGATATTGATCCGTGGGCGCCGAGCGTTCAAGTCAAGCCATCTTCAGAACTTCAGGAAAGGCTTCTCAAGGCATTTGAACAATTACCGACTGATGATGAAAAAGAGAGAATTATCAGCATTATAGACATGCGTCTTGAAGAACTTGATAACTTTGCAAAGGCTTATCTACAAAAAAGAAATCTTATTCCACCAACAAAATAAGCCCCTCCACTCTCCTTCCCCCATGCGAGGGTCATCAATTGGCCTGCAGCTTTTTTTTGCCTCCATGTATCGATTTAATTTGACGCATATCGATTACTTCGATAATAATACTCGCATCGCAACACGTCATCGAGGCAGGACGCCCACGAAGTAGCTGCCGGCGGCATACGAAACACCGGATGAGATGACAGCAATATCAATCGCAGCAGGTTCAACGTTCGGCTCCCCGGCCTTAAGGGAAGGAAAAAGGTATGGATAAAGCATACGAAGACTATTTTGAAAGCCTCGCTGAAGGTGAGGAGGCATTGAGTTTCAGCGAGTTTACCGCAGCACTTTCAGGTCAGCAGGCAGACAGCACCTCTCCTGAAAGGTAATAGATATCCGGCGCGCTTCGTGGTGGTGAATTGCAGGGTGAAAAAGCTCAATCGTGGAGATCAGCGTCACGACACCACCAACGAAGCGCGCCGACGTAGTGAAAATAAAATTCAGGGTTTGCAATGCGGTGAATGCGGCTATGCGCACGCGGCACAGTTAAAAAGGTAAACATGAGCGGTTTCCATGGTGCGGGAAAAAGCAGGTCGGTATCAGTTGTTAACTGGCTGATACCACCGGGAGGCACCCGGCGCCGCATCGCAAAGTCTGATTAACGGTTAGTCAGCAAGTACCGTTAGCCGCGTTAAGGCTGGAGCTGAAATGAGTAAAAATGGCATTCGCTCAGTAGTCATTTCGGTATGTATCGGGCTCATCTTTTGGGCTTTAGTTTCTAAACCTATCACGGAGTTTGTCACATGGTTGATTTCGCTCGTGTAACGACTGGGAACCAGGCAGTACGCCTTCACTGGATTACCGCAAGGATCCGCCAGCTCTGCTATTTCCTCGCCCAAAAAGGCGACCCAGAGGTAAACGCATGAGCACCCTGTACGTTCTGATTATCGGCGTCTGCGCGATTACAGGTGAATGCTCCGATGTTCTGACTGGCATTTATGAATCAGAGCAACAATGCGTTGATTCTGCCGCTGAGCAGCACGTCAAAGGGCAGTGTTTACCTTACAAACAGGCTTTCGCCTGGGCCGACGACCAACGGCCAGCAGTACGCTTTTAAACGAGTTTTGACCAATGGCTTTGCCAGCTTAATGCCCGGTGCACAGGGCATTGCGATGGTAATACCGCCATCACAACCAAACAGGAGACGAGGCCTGTTCTGGTTAAATTGGAAAAGTTGACTTTGCCCGTCTCACGGCGGGCCTTTTTCCCGGAGGCTTTATGTCAGCCAACGAACTGGCGTTGAAATTCAGCACCGCACCTGCTGAGCAACTCATCGGTGTCTTGCCTGTTCTTGAGGTCAAGGAAGTTCTTCATGATGAAGTTGAAGATGAGGTTCTGAATGAAGTTTGGATGGAACACAAACTTGAAATGGACGCCACTGAGGAAGTTGTAGATGCATTCGCTACGGCAATGAAACTGGCGCTGACACAATCTGCAAAAACAGCAAAAGCGACGTTACGAAAGGCGCTTAAGGAATATCCAGGCTACGGGCAGGAGCCATCAGCAGCCCCATAAAGCACAAAACCCGCGCAAGGCGGGTTAAGTACCCGGTCAGCCGACCAAAGCTTTCCGGATTCGAGTTTTGACCAATGACCACCACCAAGGCGGCTGCCATCAGCTGCCGGGTATCTTACAACCTGAAGGAGCCCGAACGCAATGAACAACTATGCGTACCTAATTAAAGCCAAAGCAAAGGCGACAGAAGCAAAAAGCTATTTTTGCTGGTTTTCTGCAAAATCCGATTCTCGCGCTGAACGTGAAATCCTCAATATTCTCGAAGACGCAGGAATCAACGTTGGCCGTGGTGCTGACCACCAGCTGCCGATCCGCACTCACTGGTTTATCGTTGATGATTTACCAGAAGAAAGCGTTCTCGATGATACATGGTGTGACCGCTACGAACTCAGCGGCGAGGATGGAATCACCTGGCAGAAAATAACCCAACCCCCGGTTGAAGAAAAATCTCCTGTTGCTGAAAATGGTGCAATAACAAATTCTGAAGAGATTTATTCTAATGATGAAAATGCTCTATTCAGTCTTGCAGAAATGCCGTTCCGCACTCAATTGCTCGCGCAGTATATGGAACGTGACCGCCATGTTTACCATATCAGCATTCCACTGCGTGACCGCCTGTCAGCTCTTGAAATGGATACCGACAACAACGCTATTCAAGATTTGATACTGGCAGCAGAAAACGTACCAGATATTAAAAAATATGATATGCCAGGCATCTGGAAATTCACCAGCGCGTTCAAAAAAGTATTTCCTGAAGGCAAGCGCTACGAACTCGGAAAGAAAGTCCAGTTTGCAAAGTTATGGTTCGAAACCAAAGCCATTGATCGCGGCATTCTCGTTAAAGAATGGACTGCAGGACATCAGGTTACCGAAATTATCCATTCAGGCGATACTGCCACGACTGAACGCTATACACGTGCCATAACTCAAAATATGGCTAACCTGGCTATTGAGATCGCCATTGCTCAACTTTATCCAAATGCAGAGCCCGGGAAAATTACACGCCCTCAACTCATTGGCGCCAAGGAGCTTGTGGATCGCGAAGAGAATGTTCACGCAAAAGCCATGAAAGTTTTGGGCAAAATTAATGACATACTCGACTACGATGCCCATAGCATATTCGGCGTTACCCGAGCCATTAAATGGAATGGCGAAGAAAGCGCTTCAGAACTACGGGCAATGGTCCGTAACTGGCTCGCGGCTAATGGCATTTATGAAAACGGCGAACGCTCAAAAGGCTATCCGGAGTGGGAGGAAGATCCACGTGCTGGCCGTCACTCAAACACTACAGATTTAACCCGGGAGGATGTCGACAGGAAACTTGCTGCTGACCGCGGTGAGTACGTCGAAGGCATCAGCGACCCAAACGATCCAAAATGGGTACATGAAGACCTGACCCAAAAAAGGCAGCCTGAAATTGCCAAAGTTAGTCCCGGCATGTACTCAGTTGAAAGCCTGATTGACCCCCCCACTCCGAAAATCGCCGACGAAGAGGCCAGCAGTAATGTGCAGGTGGAAGAAAATGGCAGTAATGAAGTCGCGGATTCTGATGAAATATCAGAGAGCGAAAAGGCAAATGAGCACGCTACGGGCAACGCTGAGTCTGGTGTCGCGCCAGATGCCGTAAAAATTGAATCCGGTCATCATAATATTGAAGAATCTCGTGTTGATTATGTTCACGTCATGGTGGATCTGGAAACCATGGGAAAAAAATCTGATGCCCCTATCGTCTCCATTGGCGCCGTAATATTCGATCCGGCAACAGGGATTCTCGGCGAAAAATTTTACAAAGTAGTCAGCCTTGAATCTGCGGTTTCTTGGGGCGCTGAGATTGACCCATCAACGGTTATATGGTGGATGAAACAGTCGTCTGAAGCCCGTTCAGAAATTGCCAACGATAATGCCATTCAACTGGATGACGCCCTGCTCCAGTTCAGCGATTTCGTTCTCGAAAATATTCCCGGCGGTCGTAAAACGGCACAAATCTGGGGTAATGGTGCAACTTTCGACAACACCATTTTACGCTCTTCATATGAACTGGCATGTATTGAATGCCCGTGGGACTACTGGAATGACCGCGACGTCAGAACGATGGTTGAACTTGGCAAAGCTATTGGCTTCGATCCTAAAACTTCTATCCCATTCGAGGGGGAACAGCATAACGCGCTGGCGGATGCTCAACACCAGGCCCGGTACGTTTCTGCAATATGGCAACGTTTGATTAAAAATTGATTTTCTAAATTCAGCAGATGGCCCTTAAATGGGCCATCATTGGGAGGATAAATGTCGAGATTAGTTCTTCTTTCAGTATGGGCTGAACATGAATTTGGAGATCCGGTTCCTGCACCATCAACACTGAACAAGTACGCGAAGAATGGAATGATATCCCCACCACCACAGAAGGTGGGGAAAAGCTGGCGGGTGGAATTGGACGCTCGCTTTGTTGGAATGACGACAGCACCTGAGGTGAAAAAACAAGATCACCCGTTGTTGAGGAGAATTCTTGAAGATGGGCAGACCACGAAAACATAATGTAACTATACCGGGGCTTTCCCCTTATTTTGATTCCAGGACAAAAAAGGTTTACTGGCGTTATAAACATCCTGTTACTGGAAAATTCCATGGCTTAGGCACTGACGAAAAAGTCGCTAAAGAAATTGCGATAGAAGCTAACAGCCGTCTAGCTGAACAGCAGATGAGAAACATTCTTAAAATAAAAAGCGAGGTTAATAAACACATTGGTGGTTCAGCAACAGTGTCTGAATTCACCCCTCGTTATTTAAAAATCCAGCAAGAGAGATATGATCGAGGTGAAATAAAACTCAACACTCTAAAACAGAAATACTCACCTCTAAAAGTTTTTGAAGAACAACTTGGTATGAAACCTCTCGATCAAATTACAGTAAAGGATATTGTAGGTATCCTGGAAGAATATAAGGAAAAGGGTCATAACCGTATGGGGCAAATATTCAGGAAGGTCGCTATTGATGTCTTTGCAGAAGCCCAGCAGGTTGGCGACGTTCCCGTCGGCTTCAACCCAGCAGAAGCTGCAAAAAAACCTCACGTCAAAATTACGCGCCAACGATTAACTTTCGAGGAGTGGGAGTTAATCTATACTGCGGCGAAGAAAGATCATTATTTTCTTCAGAAAGGGATGCTTCTTGCTCTGGTAACAGGTCAACGCCTGTCTGATATTTGCAACATGAAATTTACCGATATTGAAGATAACCATCTACTTGTCGAACAGGCCAAAACAGGTGCAAAAATCGCGATACCGCTCGCCCTGCGATGCAACCAACTCGATATCAGTCTGGGTGAAGTTATTTCTCTGTGTAGGGATCAGGTGCTTAGCCAGTATTTACTTCACCATCACCACGCTAAAGGAAAGGCAAAGCGTGGCGGGAAGGTGCAGCCGGCAACTTTAACAGTGGCATTCAGTAGAGCAAGAGACGAAGTTGAATATGAGTGGGGAAAAAATGGAACCCCTCCCAGTTTTCATGAGCAACGATCTCTGTCTGAACGTCTTTACCGAGAACAAGGCGTAAACACTCAGATCCTGCTCGGTCATACGAGCAAAACAATGACCGACAGATACAATGATTCACGCGGAAAAGAGTGGAAAAAACTGGTCATATAATGACCAGTTTTGCAGAAGAGTTTTGCAGGGGTTTTGCAGAAAACTTTAGAACCGGTATCCGGCAGAGAACATAAACACCCACGGATCCAGACGAATACTGTCGTGCTGCTGCGCGCCCGCCAGCTTATAGTTGGCGGTGGTGTCGATATCCATGTACCAGACCGACATGTTAATCAACCAGTCACGGTTAATCAGGTAATCCATCCCCACTTGTCCCGCCGCGCCCCAGGAATCTTTCAGGCTCAGGTCCGATATCCCCGCGTTTTTCCCGTTGTCGTTGACACTTTCATCAAAGAAAGTGGTGTAGTTAATCCCCACGCCAACATACGGACGCAGCTTGCTGCTGGAATCGCCAAAGTACCACTGGGCCATTAATGTCGGCGGCAAATGGTGAACGGTGGCAATGTTACCGGTTGCCGCCGTCCCGACCTTATGACGGAATGGCGTCGCCGCCAGGAGTTCAACACCGATATTATCCGTTGCCATATAGGTGAATGTCAGGCCCAGTTGCGTGTTATTGCTAACATTAAAGCCCCCCAGACTCCCCAACGTACCGCCAGCACCCTCTGTCGGCCTTACCGTCGCGGTCCCCGCGCGGACAAAAAACTCACCCGCCTCATGAGCCGAAACGCTACTGGCAGAGAGACTACCCAGAATAACAAACGCCGCTGCTAATTTTTTCATTATCCACTTCCTCATTATGGTTATTCAGCGCAAGTATATACCCATAATGAAGTATGTTTGATCCAACATAGATCACATTAAATCGCTAAATTTAACATTTATTGATCCAGATTAATTTTCACTATTATGAGTGGAATCAACGTTCAATAAGCCACATCAAATTTCCCTTTGCAGTCGTAATGGGATAAATCATCACTCCCGGCAGCAATTTACAAAGATATACTCAGCGCGCCAGAGCAGAGAGTGATACCCAACAGCGATTTGCGGTACAATCGCCCGCTAGTTAACATCGGCAATACTCAAGGAGAATGCATGTCTATCACGGCAAAGTCCGTCTACCGTGACACTGGAAATTTTTTCCGCAATCAGTTCGTCACTATCTTGCTGATTGCGTTGCTATGCGCGTTCATTACGGTAGTGCTTGGTCATGCCTTTTCACCCAGTGAAGAGCAATTATCAATTTTGAGCGAAGGCGACAGCCTGGCAGGCAGCGGCGGGCTGTTCGAGCTGGTCCAGAACATGACGCCGGAGCAGCAGCAGATCTTACTACGGGCTTCCGCTGCCTCTACGTTTTCCGGTCTGGTGGGTAACGCCATTCTCGCGGGCGGCGTTCTGTTGATGATTCAAATGATTTCCGCAGGTCAGCGCGTCAGCGCCCTTCGCGCAATTGGCGCCTCCGCGCCGATGTTGCCAAAGCTGCTGTTACTGATTCTGCTGACAACATTTGTGGTGCAGATGGGGATGATGCTGGTGCTGGTGCCAGGCATACTGCTGGCTATTGTGCTCTCTTTCGCCCCTGTCATGCTGGTGCAGGATAAAGTCGGTATTTTTAGCGCCATGCGTAGCAGTATGCGCCTGGCCTGGGCCAATATGCGCCTGCTGGCACCCGCGATAATCGGCTGGCTGCTGGCGAAAACCCTGCTGTTGCTGTTTGCCTCCAGCTTCGCGGTATTGACGCCAAATGTTGGCGCGGTGGTGATAAATACCATCAGCAATCTGATCTCCGCATTGTTGCTGATCTATTTATTCCGCTTGTATATGCTTATTCGTAACTAACTTAATCTGGCGCGAGGTATCTCCCCGCGCCATTCTGAACGACGGAATTGATGTATGAAGCAGTTTCTGGATTTTTTACCGCTGGTAGTCTTCTTCGCATTCTACAAGCTGTACGATATTTACGCCGCGACGAGCGCGCTGATTATCGCCACCGCCATCGTGCTGATTTATAGCTGGGTACGCTATCGCAAAGTCGAGAAGATGGCGCTGATTACCTTTGTGCTGGTTGCGATATTTGGCGGGCTAACCATTTTTTTCCACAACGATGAGTTTATCAAATGGAAAGTAACGGTTATCTACGTCCTGTTCGCCAGCGCGCTGCTGTTCAGTGAATGGGTAATGAAAAAACCGCTGATCCAGCGCATGCTGGGTAAAGAACTGACCCTACCGCAGCAGGTGTGGTCGCGTCTGAATCTGGCATGGGCGCTGTTTTTTATTCTCTGCGGGCTGGCGAATATCTATATCGCTTTCTGGCTGCCGCAAAATATCTGGGTCAACTTCAAGGTCTTCGGCCTGACGGCTCTGACGCTGATATTCACGCTGCTGAGCGGCGTTTACATCTATCGCCATATGCCTCAGGACGACAACCACTAAAGCGCGATTCCCCGGCACGTATCCCGCGTGCCGTTTCCCGCAGGTACAAAGCCCCGCCGCATAAACGCTGTTTTGCCAGGCAGTCCGACTGTGGACGGTTTTTTCTCTGCAACGCCCTGCGGTCAGTCGTGTCGGCATGTCTATTCCTGCACGCCGGGATCCTCCAGGCTGAATGAGTACCGCGTCCGGAAACGGGTATCTGTTCTTGCCCCGCCCTGACAGGCATATTCCCCTATTCTCTCCACGCCATTTTCGTAGTAGCATCGCGCCTGATCATCTTTGACGGGTACAGAGTATAGAATGGCGACAACAGATCTCGCGCCGAAGGGCGAAATGGTTTTACGCACCCTGGCCATGCCAGCTGATACGAACGCCAACGGCGATATTTTTGGCGGCTGGCTGATGTCGCAAATGGATATTGGCGGGGCGATTATGGCGAAAGAAATTGCCCATGGCCGCGTAGTCACGGTACGCGTCGACGGCATGACCTTTTTGCGCCCGGTGGCCGTGGGCGACGTGGTGTGCTGCTACGCTAATTGTATAAAACGAGGCAACACCTCGGTAACAATCAATATTGAAGTATGGGTAAAAAAAGTGTCGTCCGAGCCGATCGGCCAGCGTTATAAAGCAACCGAAGCGCTGTTTATCTATGTTGCGGTCGACAGTCAGGGCAAACCGCGTGCGCTACCTGCCCAGTAAATCAGCCAGCCCGGCGTGACCGGGCCCGTTGATTACAGAAAACCGAGCAAAGAGAAGAAAAAGTATCCCAGTACAATACCGATCACCGGCAATACGTACAGCGGGAAATACTGCACCAGAATCGTATGGCGTGGCACCACAATGCGTTCAGCAATCTGCTCACGCGTCAGCCCTTCCGGCCCTTTGGCCTGTTCCAGAATCAACTGATCCTCAACCCCTTCGCGCAGAAACTTCGCCTGACGCCCCATCCGCGCGCCGGAAGCCTGTAACGCCATGCCGACGAACAGCAAAATATAGATCACCCAGAAACCGATATTGATACCGTGTTTAAAATCCGGCAACGGCGAGTTATACCAGAACAAATTGAGGAATGGCGTGTTAAAGCGAACCATCTCAATCATTACATGCGCAAAGTCCATCATTACCGCGTCAATCCCTGGTTTTTTCTCGCTATGCTCATACATAAACTTCAGCACGGAAATCAGCGTCGAGATCGCCGCCGGGATAAACACTACCCATCCCAAAATGCGTTTAAGTACTGCAATGCGTCCAGCTTGTTGATACGTCATGGGTTCCCCTTGTTAAGACGCCTTATCCATTTTCAGTCTACCCTCATCGGCGAATTTCGCCCAATCATGCGCGGTATGATATACCATGAGGAGCGATTCGTTACCTGATTACGCTACCGGAGAGGGACTTATGTCAGCAAGGCGCCAGATTCACGCCGCGATTTTTGATATGGATGGATTATTGATTGATTCTGAGCCGCTATGGGATAAGGCGGAACTGGAGGTGATAGCCAGCCTTGGCGTAGATACTCGCCGCCGCGGCGAAATGCCTGATACGCTGGGGCTGCGAATCGATTTAGTTGTCGACCTGTGGTTTGCACAGCAGCCGTGGCAAGGTCCGGATCGCGCGGAGGTCACTGCGCGAATTATCAACCGCGCCATCCAGTTGGTTGAAGATGCGCGCCCGCTCCTGCCCGGCGTGCGAGAAGCCGTCGCGCTGTGTAAAGCCCAGGGGCTCAAAATCGGTCTGGCTTCGGCTTCACCGCTGCGGATGCTGGAAAAAGTCCTCACCATGTTTGAACTAAGAGACCAGTTTGACGCCCTCGCCTCGGCCGAAATGCTGCCCTTCAGCAAACCGCACCCGCAAGTTTATCTCGACTGCGCGGCGAAACTCGGGGTCAGTCCGCTGAACTGTGTGGCGCTGGAAGACTCGGTAAATGGCATGATTGCCAGCAAGGCGGCGCGTATGCGCTCAATCGTCGTTCCTGAGGCAGAAAACAGCCGCGATCCACGCTTTGTGTTGTCTGACGTGAAGCTCGCGACGCTGGAATCCCTCACGGTGCGCGACCTGCTGGGCTGAAGTTGCGGTACAGGATATATCAACGGCCCGCCATACCTTTTTAATTAAAACAATGTTTCATTTTAATTGTTTTTTTCTCTTTTGCCCTCTATGCTGATTTCACAGGCGCTATTTGACGCATGAAATCAGCATACAGAGGTGCATATGGTACTGAACGCCTTCGACCTTACGAATAAGGTCGCTATCGTTACGGGTTGTGATACCGGGTTAGGCCAGGGGATGACGCTGGGTCTGGCGCAGGCCGGATGCGATATCGTCGGCGTTAATCGGCGCATTCCGCATGAAACGGCGGAAAAGGTTCTGGCGCTAGGCCGGCGGTTTATTCCCATTCAGGCCGATCTGAGCCGTCAGGATGACATCGACGCCATCGTAAACCAGGCCGTTGCGGCGATGGGACGTGTGGATATTCTGGTCAACAACGCTGGCACGATTCGCCGCGCCGATGCGATCTCCTTTAGCGAAAAGGACTGGGACGATGTCCTCAATCTGAACCTGAAATCGGTATTTTTTCTTTCACAGGCCGTCGCGAAACAGTTTATTCGCCAGGGTGATGGTGGAAAAATTGTCAATATTGCTTCGATGCTCTCTTTCCAGGGCGGTATTCGCGTGCCTTCATATACCGCCTCAAAAAGTGGCGTGCTGGGGATTACCCGCCTGCTGGCCAATGAATGGGCAAAATATCACATCAATGTTAACGCCATTGCGCCAGGATATATGGCCACCAACAATACGCAGCAGTTACGGGACGATGCTGAACGCAGCAAAGAGATTCTTGACCGCATCCCGGCCGGACGCTGGGGAATTCCGGACGATCTGCAAGGACCGGTGGTCTTTCTTGCGTCCTCCGCCGCCGATTACATCAACGGATTTACCCTCGCGGTAGACGGTGGATGGCTGGCACGTTGACGGTTTTGTGACAAAGAGTTACACCGTCACCTCTTCCCCGCACTGTATAAAAACCCTATACTGTATAAATTGACAGTTTAGGGTTTTTATCATGACGGCGGAAGGCCACCTCCTTTTTTCTATCGCCTGTGCGGTATTTGCGAAAAATGCGGAATTAACCCCCGTGCTGGCCCAGGGTGACTGGTGGCATATTATCCCTTCCGCCGTGCTGACCTGCCTGCTGCCCGATATCGACCACCCCAAATCTTTTCTTGGGCAGCGATTAAGCTGGATATCAAAGCCCGTGGCGCGCGCCTTCGGCCATCGTGGTTTCACCCACAGTCTGCTGGCGGTATTTGCCGCGGTCGCGCTTTTCTCACTGAAAGTGCCAGAGAGCTGGATCATTCCGGCAGACGCGCTGCAGGGGCTGGTACTGGGTTATCTCAGCCATATCCTCGCCGATATGCTGACCCCGGCGGGTGTTCCACTGCTCTGGCCCTGTCGCTGGCGTTTTCGTTTACCGGTGCTTGCGCCGCGCAAGGGGAATCAACTGGAACGCGTGCTCTGCATCGCGCTATTCGTTTACGCCGTATGGCTGCCGCAAAACGTCGCCGAAAACAGCGCAGTACGCTGGTCGTCGGAGATGATTAACGCCCTGCAAATGACGTTTCATCGTCTGATTGGTCCCCCGTCCAGGCAATAAACCAGCAAAAAAACAAAACGGTTATAATCAATTCCATTTGGATATAAGTAAGGAAAGACGCCTTCTGCTACCCTTGCCGTCACAGGAATACGACATTGACCTACGGTCACAAAGGATATCAGGAGAACAGGAATGAATTTTCCATTAATAGCGAATGTTGTTGTGTTCGCGGTTTTACTGCTGGCGCTGGCGCAAACCCGGCATAAGCAGTGGAGTCTTGCTAAAAAAGTGCTGCTTGGTCTGGTTATCGGCGTTATTTTCGGTCTGGCGCTGCAGATTATCTATGGTTCCGGGCATCCGGTGCTGCAGGACTCTCTCCAGTGGTTCAATATCGTCGGCAACGGTTATGTGAAACTGCTGCAAATGATTGTTATGCCACTGGTGTTCGCCTCAATTCTGAGCGCGGTCGCCCGCCTGCATAATGCTTCACAGCTCGGTAAAATCAGCTTCCTGAGCATTGGTACGCTGCTATTCACAACCCTGATTGCCGCGCTGGTCGGAGTGCTGGTGACCAATATGTTTGGTCTGACCGCCGAAGGGCTGGTTCAGGGCGGCGCGGAAACTGCCCGTCTCAATGCCATTCAGAATAACTATGCCGGTAAAGTCGCGGACCTGAGCGTCCCGCAACTGATCCTCTCTTTTATCCCCAAAAACCCGTTTGCTGACCTCACTGGCGCAAACCCGACATCGATTATCAGCGTGGTTATTTTCGCGGCGTTTCTCGGCGTGGCCGCGCTGAAACTGTTGAAAGATGATGTGGCAAAAGGCCAGCGCGTACTCACTGCGATCGACACGCTGCAAAGCTGGGTTATGAAACTGGTGCGCCTGGTTATGCAGTTAACACCCTACGGCGTGCTGGCGCTGATGACCAAAGTGGTGGCGGGATCCAACCTGCAGGACATCATCAAACTCGGCAGCTTTGTTATCGCCTCCTACATTGGCCTGGGCATCATGTTCGTGGTACACGGGCTGCTGCTGGCGGTCAACGGCGTGAGCCCGCTGAAATACTTCCGAAAAGTCTGGCCGGTGCTCACCTTCGCCTTTACCAGCCGCTCCAGCGCGGCATCTATTCCGCTGAACGTTGAAACGCAAACCCGCCGTCTGGGCGTGCCGGAATCTATTGCCAGCTTCTCAGCATCGTTCGGCGCCACTATCGGTCAGAACGGCTGTGCGGGTCTCTACCCGGCGATGCTGGCCGTGATGGTCGCGCCGACTGTGGGTATTAATCCGCTCGATCCGCTGTGGATTGCTACCCTGGTGGGCATCGTTACCGTGAGTTCCGCTGGCGTCGCGGGCGTGGGCGGCGGCGCAACCTTTGCTGCGCTGATTGTCCTGCCGGCGATGGGTCTGCCAGTGACGCTGGTGGCGCTGTTAATCTCGGTTGAGCCGCTGATCGATATGGGCCGTACCGCGCTAAACGTGAGCGGTTCAATGACGGCGGGCACGCTGACCAGCCAGTGGCTACGTCAAACAGACAGAACAATTCTCGATAGCGAAGAAGATGCTGAACTGGTACACCGCTAATGGCAGGCCTGATGAGGATTGAGAGCGCAAACAGCGCTGATATCCTCAGTTCAGCGCCGTTCGGGACTTAAGAAGGGATGATTACGGGTCAGAGGATATCAGTGAATCGGTGGTGCTGGCGAAGATGGCGCGTTTTTGTTTTCGCCTGATTTTGCTCCGTGGATTATTCCGTTCACTGCCCATACGAGGATATTGGCCATCTCCACGGCCTGCGAACCGTGTGGGGGCGTCTCACCCGCCCCCAACGAAAGAGCGAGAAACACTGTGAACCGCTTAACCGAACGGTATTACGGGGGACTCTCAATCGTTTTTTATTCTTACGGCGCCGCCTCCTCAGGCGCCTATTTCACCTTCCTGCCGCATTTGCGTCGCCCAGCGTTGCGCCGCTTCCGGCACATTAAAGGTGGGTGAACGACGAAAATGTTCGCCCATTAGCACAAAAGCGACATACTTCCCCCGCAATAACCAGACATCGCGATATCCCTCAATCTTGATGGCGTGTTCCGGCGGTGCTGGCTCTACTCGGGGCACGTAGCTGATAATCTGGCGGTTTTGTTGGCGAAGAGGTTTCATCACAAATAGGTTCACTAAACAAAGCGGGGACAGAAACCACTATCATAGCCGAAAAAGCCTCCGTTCGTCGCCCCTTTGCATACTCGCCGTACAGATGTAAACCCTATAAAAAGCCGATCACTGCCACCCGGATATCAGTAAAAAGGACAAAATTGCCACAGTCTCTGTATAAAAGGCCCGGCAGCACCGCCGCCGGGCCGGCTGTCACCGACAACCACTACAGGTCGCAATACGTCCCGAGCCGATATCCACGCCCGGCTATGGCATACTTTAACGATTCGGATGTCAGCACATCCAGTTCGCTCAGACGCGGATAACAATAGGCGCTGCGCATAATCGTGTTATCAATAAATGCCGGATGACACATTACTTCCAGCGATTTTTCATCACGCTGAATAGAGGCATCCAGCGTTTGCAAAAATAGGGCTTCGGAAACCGCCTCGCCGTAAAAGTCGCGGGAAAAACCATCGCTGCTGCGCACCCTATCATGCGCCAGCGCTGAAGGCGCCACTTGCTGTCGGTCAATACGCAACGCAATCCCCTTGCGGGCGGCAAACGCCGCCACAATGGGGTAAATCTGCGCCATCATATGCACATGATGATGGCTGTCGATATGCGTCGGCTCGCAGCCAAACAGCTCGACAAACCGAGCAAACTGACACTCCAGCTCATACGCGATTTCATCCAGCGGCAGATTACCCGCTTCCGCCATCTCCCATATCCACTTGCCGAGACGCCCTTCACGCGTTAAACCCGGCATGGCCGACAGCGGCTCCCCCAGCGTCAGCACAAAATGCATCCCGACCGCCAGCTCCGGTGCACCGCGGCGAAGCTGCACGGCATGGCCGATCGCTTCACCGTTGACCAGTGCCGTTGTAGACGTAACCAGACCATTTTTGCAAGCTTCGATAATACCGTAATTTTGCCCCTTGCTGAGACCAAAGTCGTCGGCATTCACGATCAACACGCGCGCCATATACAGCTCCCGTTACTGTTTCAGTGTTTCGATAGTCGTCGCAAAGTTTGGCAGCCATTTCTCATGTGCGAGGATCATCTCCCGCGCCAGTTTTTCGGCATCGCGATCGGAGTGGATCAGCGGATTCAGGTTAAGCGCCAGCAAAACATCATCCAGCTTACCGCTGATTGCAGCGTCGCTGGCCGCCACCTCAAAACTCTTGATGGTATAAATCAACCCCAGCACTTTCTCATCGAAATGGGTGATGCGCGGCGTCGGTTTTGCGCCATCGCGGCCAAGCGTGCAGCTCATCTCTACCGCCCACTCTGCCGGAACGTTGTCGATGTGACCGTGGTGCGGCACATTCACGTAATGCTCAGTCTGTTTATCATTGTAGATAGCGTTGATGACTTCACAGGCTGCGTCGGAGTAATAGGCCCCGCCGCGTTGCTCCAGCTCTTTCGGCTTCACCTTCAGCGCCGGATTTTTGTACAGCTCGAACAGCTGCTTCTCAACTTTCTGCACCACCTGAGCGCGAGCGCCGCCTTTGTAGTATTCCCCCATTTCAATTGCCAGCATCTCTTTTGGCTTGAAGTAGTAAAGCAGGTAGGAGCATGGAATCAGGCGCAACGCGCGTATCAACCCTTCGCTAAACGGCAGGTCAAAGATATTTTTCACCGAATTAGCGGTCAGACGACCGGACGCCACGCCGTCCAGCAGTTCGTCAAAGCGCGAGACGCCGTTAACCAGCACATCGCGGACAAAGACCAGGTGATTCAGGCCAAACAGATCGATGTTAAGCACATCACTCGGGTTCAGTTTCAGCACATCGGTGATAAACATCTTCATACCAACAGGGATATTACACACGCCGATAAAGCGCTTAAAATCGGTGTGGCGACAGACGGCTTCAGTCACCATCCCTGCCGGGTTAGTGAAGTTGATAATCCAGGCCTTCGGGCAAATTTCCTGAACATCTTTCACAATATCAAATATCACAGGAATGGTGCGCAAACCTTTAAACAGCCCCCCCGCACCATTGGTTTCCTGACCTAAATAACCGTGACTCAGCGGAATTCGTTCGTCCTTCTCACGCGCCTTCAACTGACCGACGCGCAATTGGGTGGTAACGAAATCAGCCCCTTCCAGCGCCTTGCGACGGTCGAGAGTTTTGTAGACCTGCATCGGCACACCGGCTTTTTCAACCATCCGCTGACACATCGCATGGATAATATCGAGCTTTTCCTGCCCTTCCGCGACATCCACCAGCCACAGCTCGCTCACCGGCAGTTCATGATAACGCTTCAGGAACCCTTCCAGTAATTCCGGGGTATAGCTGCTGCCGCCGCCAATCGTCACGACCTTTAATTTCTGGCTCATATTTTTCTCCCTTGTGGACTACGCATATATAGCCGCCATATTTCAAAATGCAGATGTGTCAGCCGCGAATGACGCTCCCTGACGGGCAGCCGCCAGCAACGTTCAGGACGGTTAACCGTTTTGTCCTGCACCCCGAATGATTTTGGCTATACGTTACCCACTCCCCGCGTAAATGCGGATAGTTAAGCTGGATATTTTGCTTACGCGAATATTTCGCGCCTGGTTAATTAATACTTGTAAGATGCTTCCGATAGCTACTGGGGGTAAATGAAGTCAGTTTCTTAAACGTTTTAATAAACAGACTGGGACTGCTGTACCCCGACTCATAGGCAATATCGGTCACTGAGTAATTCGTTATCTCTAACTGTTTCTTGGCAAAGTTGATACGGATATCGTTAATTATCTGCATTGGCGTTTTCGCATAATAACGCTGAGTTGCCCGGGTTAAATATTCCTGCGTTTTCCCGGAGGACTTCACCATATTTTCCAGCGCACATTCAGCAAACATAACTTTATCGTGCATACCTTCAACGGTATTTTTCAACCATTGTGGAATAAAATCCTCCTCTGGCTCCTCGCGATAATGCCGTAAACGATTGAGAGTATAAAACGATACCAGTTCAATAAATTCATCAAACTCGGTTTCGCGAAAATTCAGTGATGCAATAACCGACTCAATATAACTAAGAAACGAACTTTTAACGGTATAGACCTGGGAGGCAACCAGACCAAACGGCAGTAAAGGCAGGTAGTGTTTCTCAAAGAAACGTTTACTGATGCCTACGTTGAGAATGCGCGTCGCACCAAATTCATAAAAACTCTGGTGATGCGACCCCATTGGAATAAAGACAAAATCCCCGCGCTCCAGCAGCACCCGCTTACCATTAATGACCTGATAATAGCGCCCGGTCAACACAATGGTATATTCATAATAATCATGCTGGTGAAGCCCGCTGACGCTCTCCGTCTTGTTATAGATGACCACGTGAAAATTTTTGCCGTTAAAGAGTTGTTGCTCCCGGGCGGTACTGATTTCTGTGGTCATCATTTTTGGCTGCCTCATCGTGTCGATGACCTATTGTACCTTCTCATGCAGCTCAATCAATTCAGCGACCAGCTCGCGAGCCAGCATGGAAGTCATCAGATGATCTTGCGCATGAACCAGCACCAGACTCACTTTCATTTTGCCTTCACCTTCATCACTCTCGATTAATTGTGTCTGCACAAGGTGCGCTTCGCTCAACGCCATTCGCGACTGCTCCATCATCGCTTTGGCCGACGCGAACTTCCCCTGCTTTGCTTCCTTCAGCGCGGCATAAGCCAGGCTACGCGCCTGCCCGGAGTTAATGATCAATCCCATCACCACCTCTTCGAGGTCGTTGGCCGGGCGCTCTTCCTCTGCAATGTTATCCAGATCAAACATAATGACTCCCTCATCTCTCAGACGGTACGGGGATTTCCCGTACCGTGTAATGTCAGAATTTCAGTGCGTTAGCGATATCTTCTTCGCTCTCTTCCTGCTCAATCACGCCCTGCGCTTTGTTGGAAATCACCACAAACGGCAGGTAGACCAGGGTTGATATGGCAAGGTTAAACAGGGCCAGCAGCAGAGCGGCGACGCTGCCGTTCGTGTTAAAGAACGCGCCCAAACCGGTTGGCATGGTCCACGGCGCGATGTTGGTAATCGGCGGGATAACGCCCAGGGTATAAGCCGTCATGGTGATAGCCGCCAGCAGGGGCTGAATCAGAATGAATGGAATGAACATCACCGGGTTCATAATAATCGGCAGACCAAACAGAATAGGTTCGTTAATCTGGAAGATACCCGACGGCAGCGCCAGCTTCGCAACCTGACGATGATCCTCACGCCGTGAAGCGATAAAGATGGCGATAATCAGGCCCAGCGTCGCGCCGGTACCGCCGAGGAAAATATAGGAGTCCAGCATCGGTTTGGCCCACATATGGAAGGTTTTACCCGCAGCCAGCGCCGCGTCAACCGAACCATACTGCTGGTAGATTGCGATGTTTTCCAGCGCCCATGGCGTCATAATTCCGCTGTCCAGTGCCGACAGCGCCAGCGAACCATGTACGCCAAAGAACCACAGCAGGGAGGTGAAAATCACGTACGCCCAGCCGACAACTGCGCCCATTGCGGCCAGCGGCGTGGAGATGGTATCCATAATTATCTGATGGAAGTTAGTGCCCCAGTGCGTCAGCGCCCAGGAGATAATTCCCATAATAGACAGAATAATAAACGCCGGAATGACTGCGGAAAATGATCGGGAAACCGAAGCCGGTACGCTGGACGGCAGGGTGATCACCCAATTACGATGAACAATAAAAGTGAACATCTCCGCCACCACCAGGCCGATAACAATACCTGAAATGATATTGGCGCCGCCTAACCAGTTCGCGCCGACAGCGTAAGCCTCGCCAACGCTATAAGGGGTCACGGTCATAAATGCCGCGATAGCCAATAATCCTGCCGCCATCGGGTCGACTTTGCGCTCTTCCGCCAACGCAGAACCAATAAAGAAAGGCGCCATCAGCGACATAATGCCGAGCGTGCCGTTATAAACGTTACCACCGATTGCTTTAAAACCGTTTAGCGTTTCAATGGTGGAAGCATCCAGACGAATGCCCATTGAATAAAAGAAAGAACCTTCACCAAAACTCAGAAATACGTTATTAATTAAAACAAACATGGCCCCGGCCAGCGTCAATGGCATTAACTTAATAAAACCATTTTTAATTGCATTGACGTGTGGCTGCCTTCCTATTTTAACAGCAAACGGAAGGAGTACCTTTTCAAGCGAATCAATCACTTTACTCATAATAAATACCCTTTAAGGCCGCAATATATTTATTGCGGCGATGGCCGATAAAATTACTCTTTGACGGGAAAATAAACTCTCTTCATTCCGGATAACAATATATTTGTCCTCCCTTGTGTGGTTATCAGCATTACCCGGAAAAATCGAGTTTTAAAATAAAATTATTGCGCAGCCGCTTTCTTAATGGCCGCAACGGCTTCTTTCAAAACGCCTAAACCATCGACTTTACCGTATAAAATAGAATCAATAACAGCCACAGGTTTATTTGGCAGTAAACGCTGGATATCCGGCAGCATATAGGCGATCTGCGGGCCTAACAGAACAACATCGGCTTCGGGTCCCTTTTCTCCGGCTAAGGTTTCCGGAAATGCTTCGATAATAACCGGCACCGCATATTTCTCGGCCTGCGCTCGCATTTTAGATACCAGTAGTGACGTAGACATACCGGCTGAACAGAACAGGTAGATATGTTTTTTTTCCATCAACGCTTCCTCAATTGCTGTGACCTGCTCTCTTCAGCATTTTTATGCCGGAGAGGCGGTAAGAAATATTGCTGCGAATTAATATTGTTGATGCAGTGAGTATATAGTATCGTTCTTCGCGCGGATAATTCCTCCTTGATCAGAATTGTCTCTCATTGACCTTACGTTATGACTACCTTCACATTTCCCTCAAATAATTCGCGCAATTAAATAAGCAACATCATGCATGAAAAAAGCCTGGACAAAGGCCAGGCTTAGGGGAAATCAGCAGTATGGCGAGATCTTACTTGCTGGTGGCTGGGTCAGTATCATACTCAGCACAGGTCTGGTAGCCGGAATTCATTACATGGCCGGTATCATCCAGGGCAACAAAGTAGGTTTCAATTTTACCATCACGTTGACCCAGAATGTAGGTCTGGCAGGTCCCACGCGCATGAATCATGGTGACTTCTGATGAAGGTTTACCGGCGATCTGCATCACCTGCGCGCGGGTCATCCCCTTTTTAACATCTTTAACGACCGGCTGCGTGAACTGATCTTTGGTGCGGTCGTAGGCCGTACACCCTGCCAGCATGGTTAATACTGCTGCTGCGCCGAGAAATCCTGCGAAATGCTTGTTCATATTCCATCCTCTTTTTTTGGCGTGTTAATAAGCCTGGAATAAATGTCGTTATTTTTCAAGCCGAAGGTAGAAATGAGCAAAAATTAAGAGCTTTCCAATAAAATAATCTATGCCATTGAGATCGCCTGCTTTTACACCACTCAAAACGGTGATCCTTGTTGTTTTACCGTCAAAGAGGTAGCTTAAACCTTTGCTGATTGCCAAACTGATTCACTTCCGGGAGGGCGCGATGACGCTACAACAAGAGATTATTCAGGCGCTGGGCGTAAAACCCCAGATCGATGTCGAAAGCGAGATACGCCGCAGCGTAGACTTTCTCAAATCTTATCTACAGCGGTATCCTTTTATTAAATCACTGGTGCTCGGCCTCAGCGGCGGCCAGGACTCAACGCTAACCGGTAAATTGTGTCAACAGGCCATCAGCGAACTGCGCGCGGAAAGCGGCGACAGCAGCCTGCAGTTTATCGCCGTTCGTCTGCCATACGGCGTACAGGCGGATGAGCAGGACTGCCAGGATGCCATCGCGTTTATTCAGCCGGATCGCGTTTTAACGGTCAATATTAAAGGGGCCGTGCTCGCTAGCGAACAGGCGCTGCGCGAGGCGGGAATCGAGCTTAGCGACTTTGTTCGCGGCAACGAGAAAGCCCGCGAACGCATGAAGGCGCAATACAGCATTGCCGGCATGACCCAGGGCGTCGTCGTGGGAACTGACCACGCAGCGGAAGCGGTGACCGGATTCTTCACCAAATACGGCGATGGCGGTACGGATATTAACCCCATCTTCCGCCTCAACAAACGTCAGGGCAAACAGCTGCTGGCTCATTTCGGTTGCCCGGAGCATCTGTATAAAAAATTGCCGACCGCCGATCTTGAAGATGACCGCCCCTCCCTGCCGGACGAAGTCGCGCTGGGGGTAACCTATGAAAATATTGACGACTATCTGGAAGGCAAAACGCTGGATGAGAAAATCGCTAAGACCATCGAAAGCTGGTATCTGAAAACCGAACATAAACGTCGGCCGCCGATTACCGTTTTCGACGATTTCTGGAAAAAATAATTCCCGCTCTTTTCACCCCGATTTTGATCGGGGTGAGTTTTGAACTTCCCGCCTCTTTACTCGCCTGCTATACTGTACAGATAAACAGCATCAGGAGTAAGAGTGGCAAGAAGGCAATCCGCGCCGCGTCTTGAGTTTGAAGCGGCGGCAATTTATACATACCCTGAACACCTGCGTCCGTGGCTCGACGCATTGCCAAAGCAGCCCGGCGTTTATCTGTTCCACGGCGAAAGCAATAGCCTGCCTCTCTATATCGGCAAAAGCATCAATATCCGTAGCCGGGTACTGTCGCACCTGCGAACCCCCGACGAAGCGGCGATGCTGCGCCAGGCCCGGCGAATTACCTGGCAACGTACAGCGGGTGAACTCGGCGCGCTATTATTAGAAGCGCAGTTGATTAAAACGCAGCAGCCGCTTTTCAATAAACGTTTACGGCAAAACAGACAATTGTGCGCATTACGCCTTACTGACGCACGCCCGCAGGTCGTTTATGCCCGCGAACTGGATTTCTCGCATGAAAGTAATCTCTATGGTCTCTTTGCCAACCGACGCGCGGCGCTGCAGGCATTGCAAAAAATCGCTGACGGGCATCGCCTTTGCTATGGGTTAATGGGGCTGGAGCCGCTAAGCCGCGGTCGCGCCTGTTTTCGCTCGGCGCTGGGCCGCTGTGCCGGCGCCTGTTGCGGTAAAGAGCGTCCCGAGGATCATCATCAGCGGCTGCTGGCAAATATGGAAAAGATGCGGCTGGTATGCTGGCCGTGGGCCGGGGCGATCGCGCTGGAAGAGAAGAGTGACGATATGACCCAATACCACATTATTCATAACTGGCTGTGGCTGGGCGCCGTAGATTCTCTTTCGCACGCGCCGGCGCTGACGCGCCTGTCGGCAAAATTTGATCATGACGGTTATAAAATACTGTGTAAGCCGCTGTTAAGCGGCCAGTATCCGCTCCATTCGCTGTGAGAAATAGCGGATTGTTAGTCGTCTCCTTTCGCGTCGTGAAGGCTAAACGTACCGGCGTGGCTGTTAAACTCTGCCGGGCAAGCGAAGCGCCCTTAGTTCAGGCCCCGTTCTCAGATAAAGAAAAACCGCCGATCCTGCCCAACGCCTGTTGGCATAATTGGGCAAGACCGGCGGTCTTAAATCAGCGCGCTGAATTATTCAGCGGGTGCAGGCATTTTACCTTCCGGCGCTTTACGTTCTGTCAGATGCTTCTCAAAATTGGCATTGAACTGTTTTTTCTGTTCCGGCGTCAGAATGTTGTAAATCTTGTTCTGGGTTTCCAGACGGGCCAGCGCCATCTCTTTGTGCTGGGCTTCCATCTTCTCAATCTGCGCTTCCGCCTTTGCCTTGTCGAAGGTATCGCTGGCGATGAGATCGTGCATTGCGCGGCGTTCATCCAGCAAAGGACGCTTCATCTGCTCACGCTGGCTCTTCATAATATCGCGGATTTGCGCTTTCTGCGCATCGGTCAGGTTCAGACCTTTAAACATCATTTCGTGTGGGGCGCCAGGTCCGCGTTTATGATGCAGCATCGGCTTGCCGTCTGCTGGTGCGGCGGAGGCATCTGCCGCATGCGCCAGGTTAGCCGCGCCCAGCGCCAGAGTAGAGGCAACAAACAGTGCAGTAATCTTCTTCATCGTTAAATCCTTACTTTGCGTTATTCTTACGGCGCGTTGCCGTGTTGACGAGATAAACTTTACGGTATTTATCGTCAATTAGTCAGAACAAGCGTAAAACAATGAAAGTGTAAAAAACATTTTCTCATCAATTGTGGAGGAAATATGGAAAACAAGGAGATAAACGCAAGAAAAAATAACTAACAGACTGTTTTATATATAAATCAAGTGAATTATAAAACAGCAGGGATTGAAAAAAAAGAATTAAACCAGGAATAATCTGTAATCAATCAACAGAAGAACAAAAAATAACATTACGGGATAAAAACAAACCACAAAATAAATTCTGTCGCCCGCCCGGACGACAGCATATTCAGCAGCGTTCCAGCATCAGCCCGGCGCGCTGTCCGCAGGCGACGCCGGGGTTGGGAAACAGTACATACTCCTGCGCTTTTGCCGCCACGTAACGAGTATCGCCATCTTCAGCAAGCAACGTCCCTGCTCTGAATGGCGTGAAATTCAGGGTTTGCGCCGACATATATAACTGAAACTTGTCGCTGCTGCGGGTGATCTGCTGCACCACCCGGTAGCGCAGTGGCATATTCCCCTCTCCCGCCCCCCTATCGCCAGCCAGCAGACGTAGTAGCGCATGCTGCGTGGCGCTAAACTGACTCAGTTCGTTGTCGCCAAACGGTAGCGCCTTTCCCAGTTCCAGGGTACAGGAGTACGCGCCGAAACGTTCACTGCTGAAATGCGTAAACGTTCCCCCCGGTCGCTGATGAAATACCAGCGCTTCCAGCCCCGCGCCCCCCAGCCAGCGCAAAAAAAACTCATCCCATGGTTTTTCCCGCGCCGGAAGGACGCCAAAGCGGGTATGCAGAGAACCGCGAATCGCAGTATGTAAATCAAGGTGCCAGCGTTCACCGGAACCTGCCTGATAAAAGCGGGTCAGCACATGCTCCAGTTGCCGGGCACGGGCGGTTTCATCGCTGGGGCTAAATGACCGCCAGCGCTCGCCGAACATGCGGTTGATATCGCTATGCATATAGCGCTGGTTGGCTCTCAGCGCAGGCGGATTACCCAGCACCACCAACAGCCGCCAGCGCAGCGGCAACTCCCCGCCGCACAGCTGGCGCAGCAGTAAATCAGTGATTTCAACCGGTGCGGTTTCATTACCATGAAGCCCGGATGACAAAACCAGCGAACCTTCACACGGTTCATGGGGGATGAGCTGTAAAATACCCCAGTCAATCCACTGCCAGCGAAAGCGCGCGGTTTGGCCATGAAAATGGTGAGGCAGACGCCCCGCCAGAGTTAATGCCAGAAAGTCTTCCACAACGCCTCCTTATTGCTGGAACGGATAGACTGACCCCAGACGCAAAATTTGCGTTAAGCGGTCGAGCGCTTCGCGTCCTTCGCTCAGCAGTTGGGGATCGGCCAGATCGGCCTGAGTCAGGCGATCGCGATAATAGCGTTCCACCCAGGCATTAAGCGTCGCTAACAGCGCATCGTTGATCATAACCGCCGGATTCACCGCCCGTAGCTCCCTTTCATTCAAGACGACCCGCAAGCGCAAACACGCTGGTCCGCCGCCGTTAGCCATGCTTTCACGCAGATCGAACACCTGTAACTCATCAACTGGATTATCGCCATCAACCAGCCGATTCAGATAACGCCAGACGCCGGGGTGCTCTTGTGCCTCCAGCGGCAGAATAAGCCGCATCCCGCCCTGCGGCTTACTTAACAACTGGCTGTTAAACAGATAGGTCGCCACCGCGTCTTCAACGGAGACCTGGCTTGCGGGCACGACGATCGGCGTAAATCCGTCAACCTGCCGGGCCAGCTGTTGCAGAAGTTGCGGTTGGTCAACAAACGCCTGTTCATGGCAGAACAACACCTGCTGATTGCTTACCGCGATCACGTCGTTATGAAAGACGCCTTTATCGATCACCGCCGGGTTTTGTCGGGCGAAAATCAGTTGCCGGGGATTAACCTGGTTCAGACGGGCGACAGCCTGGCTGGCTTCCAGCGTTTGCCGCGCCGGATAACGCCGCGGGTTGTCCTCGCCTCCCTGCTGGCGACCATAAACAAATAGCTGCACGCCCGGCGCACCATACTCGCCGCCGAGACGGTTATGATTTGCCGCCCCTTCATCGCCGAACAGCGCCACCTGAGGCAACGCCCCGTGTACGGCGAACTGCTGCTCATCGGGAAAAATCGCCCGCAGCAGCGCTTCCGTGGTCGGCGCTTCGCTGGCGCGATGGAATTTATCATGCAGACTGGCGACGGTCAGATGCACCCGGCCATCCAGCGTATCGGCAGAGGGCGAAACCGTAGCGGCGTTTGCCACCCACATTGATGATGCTGAGCTCGCCGCCGAAAGCAGATCCGGCGCCTGACGCGCCGCTTTTTCCAGCACCTGCGCATCGCTGCCGCGAAAGCCAATCTGGCGTAATAACGGGATATTTGGCCGCTCCTGCGGTGGGATCAGCGCCTGCGGATAGC
Source organism: Klebsiella sp. KE9456 (assembly GCF_043832615.1). Lineage (NCBI taxonomy): Bacteria > Pseudomonadati > Pseudomonadota > Gammaproteobacteria > Enterobacterales > Enterobacteriaceae > Klebsiella > Klebsiella sp. KE9456. Next base: position 42,004 of record NZ_JBDYQK010000015.1, on the reverse strand, counting down.
CCGCATCCGCCAGGGCTTTCATCTTCTTCAGCCCCTGCTTTGCCGCCAGTTGGGGATTCGACATCCGATAGCGATGCTTAGTCGAAGCTTCGTTGCCAAAGGATAATCCCGCATAGTGGTGAGTCGGGCCCGGCAGCCCGTCAAAATTCACTTCCCAGGCTTTCATCGCGATACCTCCTGCCGGAAATCCAGCCCCGGACTCAGCGTTGTCGGTAACGACAGCGTTGGCGACTCCAGGCTGGCCATCGGCCAGGCGCAATAATCGGCGGCATACCACGCTCCCGGACGATGGTTACCAGACGCCCCGGTGCCGCCAAACGGCGCGGTGCTGGCGGCGCCGGTCAGCGGTTTATTCCAGTTAACGATACCGGCCCGCGCCTCCAGCAGCAGACGGTCAAATCTGGCGCGGTCGGCAGAGATCAGCCCGCAGGAAAGCCCGAATCGGGTGTCGTTGGCCAGGGCAATAGCGTCATCGAATGAGTCATAGCGCCAGACGCAGAGCAGTGGACCGAAAACCTCTTCATCCGTCGTCAGCGTCGCCTCGCTCATCTCGATAATACCCGGCGTCAGTAGCGAGGTTCCGGCCTGCAACAGACGCGGTTCCAGCAGCGTCCTGCCGCCGTTTGCCACATGATCCAGCCACGCCTGATGCACCTTTTGCGCCGCCTGCGGCGAAATTAATCCCCCCATAAAAGGCTGAGGTTCCGCATCCCACGCGCCGGGGATTATTTTTTGTGACACCGTCACCAACCGCTGTAAAAAGGCGTCCCCCGCTTCACCACGTTTCACCAGCAGCCGGCGCGCACAGGTGCAGCGCTGCCCGGCGGTAATAAACGCCGACTGAATCGTCAGATACACAGCGGCATCAATGTCCTGCGGCTCATCAACAATCAACGGATTATTGCCGCCCATCTCAAGGGCGAGAATTTTTTCCGGCTGTCCGGCCAGTTGCCGGTGCAGTTGAAAGCCGGTGGCGGAACTACCGGTAAACAGTAGCCCGTCGATATCCGCCTGGCTGCTCAGGGCTTCGCCCGTTTCCCGCCCTCCCTGGAGCAAATTAAGCACACCTGGCGGCAAACCCGCTTCAGTCCATAGTTTCACCACCGCCTCGCCGCTCTGCGGGGTCAGTTCGCTGGGTTTAAACACCACGGTATTCCCCGCCAGCAGCGCCGGTACGATATGCCCGTTAGGCAGATGTCCGGGGAAATTATAGGGGCCGAATACCGCCAGCACGCCGTGCGGCCGATGGCGCAGCGTCGCCGCCCCCTCTGCCATTGCGGTCTGCGCTTCCCCCGTGCGGCGATGATAAGCATTCACCGAAATCGCGATTTTGTTAATCATCGCGGTAATTTCCGTTTCCGCCTCCCAGCGCGGCTTAGCCGTTTCCTGAGCGATAATCGCCGTCAATTGCGTTTTGTTCGCCTCCAGCAGCGCGGCAAACTTTTCCGCGATAGCCTTACGGGCGACAAATGGCTGGCGCGCCCACGCAGGAAACGCCTGACGTGCGGCGCTGACCGCCAGCGCAACCTGCTCAGCATCGGCGTCATTACCCTGCCAAAGTAATGCCTGGCTCACCGGGTTACTTTTACTGCGCACCGGGCCGTGACCGCGTTGCCATTGACCGTTAATCCATAAACTCATGATGTTTTCTCCTCAGCGCACAGGCGAACCAGACGGATTTGGTCACCAGCGCGGCATTTCAGGGCGTCCTGTTCACGCGGGTTCAGCGCGACACGATGGCTGTCGGGGTCAGCATGAACCAGAATGGCGCGGAACTGCTGGTACTGTTCATTAGCGGCCAGGCAAAGCGGCCACTCGCCGGGGGCAGGTTGTCCTTGCGCAACGGTAACCAGCCGACTTTCACGGATAGCCCGCACCCGGTCAATCTCGCACTCCAGCGTCGGCCCGCCGTCGAAGATATCGACGTAATTCAGATAGCGGAATCCCTCTTTCTCCAGCACCGCGCGCGCCGGGGCCGTTTGCGGATGCACCTCGCCGATCGCCGCCTGCGCCTCGGCGGATAAAAAATCGATATACAGCGGATGTTTCGGCATCAGCGCGGCAATAAACGCTTTTTGTCCGGTACCGCACAGATAGTCGGCGCGGGTGAACTCCATCGCAAAAAAGCGCTTACCGAGGCTTTCCCAGAATGGCGAATAGCCATGCTCATCGATCACCCCACGCATCTCCGCCACCACTTTTTCATTAAAGCGTTGGCGAAAAGCGGCCATAAACAGAAAACGCGATTTCGACAGCAGGTAGCCGTTACCCGCCTTACGCCATTTCGGGGCGAGGAATAAGGTACACAGTTCGCTGCTGCCGGTATGATCGTTACTGAGAAACAGCGTCGGCATGGCGTTGTACACATTCAGCGCTTTCGAGGCATGAACCTGGGTGCCCACACGATAGTTGTACCAGGGGTCATTGAGGCCCACTGCCACCTCAATAGCGCAGATCCCCGCGATCTCGCCGCTGACGCAATCTTCAAGGACGAACACATAGCCCTGCTCGCTTTTCGGCAGTGCGTCGCGCCAGGTTAGCTGCGCGCGCTCAATCCGCGCCGCCAACGCGGCTTCATCAGCGGGCAGTGACGTCAGCCCACCGCCAGTCTCGCCAGCCAGGGCCATCAACCCCGGCAGATCCTCTTTTTCTACAGGACGGATCACCATCATGATAAGACCCTCGCGAGAAAGTGCTCACAGGCCCGATCAAAGCGATCCAGCCCGCGATTAATCTCTTCTTCACTGACGATCAACGCTGGCGCAAAGCGCACCACGCTGGCACCGGCAATCAGGATCATCAGCCCCTCTTCCGCCGCCTGATGACTGATGGCTTTCGCCTTTCCGGCATATTCGTCTTTCAGCTCGCAGCCAATCAACAACCCGAGTCCACGGATCGCTTTAAACAAGCCGTAGCGGGCGTTAATGGCATTCAGCCGTTCGCTGAACCACTGATGACGCAGCTTAACGCCGTTGAGCACCGCCGGAGTATTAACGATGGAGAGCACTTCCCCCGCCACCGCGCAGGCCAACGGGTTACCGCCATAAGTGGTACCGTGAGTGCCGACGGTCATTACGCTGGCGCAGCGCGCCGTTGCCAGCAACGCGCCAATCGGGAAGCCGCCGCCCAGCGCTTTAGCCGTAGAGAGCACGTCAGGCGTGACGCCGTAGTGCATATAGGCGTACAGCTCGCCGGTGCGCCCGACACCGGTCTGCACCTCATCGAATATCAACAGCGCATTGTGCGCATCGCACAGTTCGCGTAAACCACGCAGAAAATCCGCATCCGCGGGCACTACACCGCCTTCACCCTGCATCGGCTCAACGATTACCGCGCAGGTATCGTCGTTAATCAGCGCCTTTACCGAATCGAGGTCGTTGTAGATGGCATGCTGGATTTGCGGCGGCAGTGGCGCAAAATCCTGCGAATAGGCAGGCTGGCCGCCAGCGGAAACGGTGAACAGCGTGCGCCCGTGAAAAGCATTTTTGAATGCCACGATACCGCTTTTCTGGCTGCCAAAATGGTCGTGGGCGTATTTGCGCGCCAGTTTTAGCGCCGCTTCATTGGCTTCTGCCCCGGAATTACAGAAGAAAACCCGGTCGGCAAAGGTGGCATCAATCAGCCGTTTCGCCAGACGCAGTACCGGCTCATTAGTATAACCGTTGCCGGTGTGCCAGAATTTCCCCGCCTGTTCGCTCAATGCGTTAATCAACTGCGGATGCGCATGACCGAGGGCGTTAACCGCAATACCGCCGGCAAAATCGATATACTCTTTCCCCTGCTGATCCCACAGGCGTGACCCTTCGCCGCGTACCGGAATAAAAGCCGCTGGCGCGTAAACGGGCATCATCCATTCATCAAAATGGCTACGCGTAATTGACTGACACATATCGACCTCTCCGGTAAATAAAAAGTTTAAATAATGTTAAATTTTATGTTTATTACGCTGTAAATGTAGATTGCACGGTTCATGCCAGCCAGAGGAGAAAATGCATAAAGTGAAGTCGACAACGAAATATCAATAAGTTACAAGCACCTCTTATTCACCTTAAATGCATAAAAAGTGAATAAAAACACAAAATACACATTTAATAGTGGAAAAAAAAGAAAGATTATTCATATGTAAGATATAATTCTGCAATTGTGATCAGAGACGAAATTTACCGGCAATATTCGCCCTTTTTTGGCGCATCGCGCTGCATAATGGTGCGCAGTTGGCCAGCTCGCCAATGGCTGCAATTGGCAGAATAAACTGCCTTAACGAAGCCAGGGCGGCGAATTTCTGCTACCATCCCTGCACTATTCACCTTGCACAGTGGCAGCGACTATGAAATTTGTCTCTTTTAATATCAACGGCCTGCGTGCCCGCCCTCATCAGCTGGCCGCCATCATCGATAAACACCAGCCCGCCGTCATCGGCCTGCAGGAAACCAAAGTTCACGACGATATGTTTCCGCTCGAAGAAGTGGCGAAACTTGGTTACAACGTTTTTTATCACGGGCAAAAAGGCCATTACGGCGTCGCGCTGCTGACCAAAGAAACGCCCGTCTCCGTGCGTCGCGGCTTCCCGAACGATGGTGAAGACGCCCAGCGCCGGATTATCATGGCGGAAGTCCCTTCCCCGTTTGGCAATGTTACGGTGATTAACGGCTACTTCCCCCAGGGAGAGAGCCGCGATCACGCAACCAAATTCCCGGCTAAGGCGGCGTTTTATCAGAATTTGCAACACTATCTCGATAACGAACTGAATAAAGACAATCCGGTGCTGATCATGGGCGATATGAACATCAGCCCAACCGATCTCGATATCGGCATCGGTGAAGAGAACCGTAAACGCTGGCTGCGCACCGGTAAGTGTTCATTCCTGCCGGAAGAGCGTGAATGGATGGATCGTCTGCTGGGCTGGGGTCTGGTGGATACATACCGCCACGCCAACCCGCAAGACAACGCGCATTTTTCGTGGTTTGACTATCGTTCGAAAGGATTTGACGACAACCGCGGTCTGCGTATCGACCTGTTGCTGGCCAGCACCCCGCTGGCGCAGCGCTGTATCGAAACCGGTATCGACTACGAAATCCGCGGGATGGAAAAACCCTCCGACCATGCGCCGGTATGGGCGACCTTCAAAGCGTAAATTATTGCTGTCAGTAAGGCGGCGGCATTGATCAATGGTTTTCAGGCGGATTTAAGATTGTCTGGAAGGGAAGATATAAGGATGGCGATAATAAGCCCCTATTACGTACAGTACGATGACTCACATGCTCAAAACCATTGATGTTGTAGCCGCCATTATCGAACATAACGGGCAAATTTTGCTGGCGCAGCGGCCCCCGCACGCCGATCAACCGGGAATGTGGGAATTTGCCGGTGGAAAAGTTGAACCCGGCGAGACCCAGGCGCAGGCGCTGACCCGCGAGCTTCAGGAGGAACTGGGGATCCACGCTCATCCAGCGCGTTATATCGCCAGCCATCAGCGTGAAGTGTCCGCGCGCCTGATTCACCTTCATGCCTGGTGGGTTCCGCATTTTAGCCCGGCCCCCACTGCTCGCTACCACAGCCAGCTATGCTGGTGCTCGCCGCAGGACGCGTTAACCTTCAATCTCGCCCCAGCGGACATTCCCCTGCTGGAAGCCTTTATCGCCCGGCGTCCTGCATTGTTACCCGATGATTTATGCCGGGCCAGTCATCGTTTTTAATTATGACCAATACGCAATCATAAAAATTCCTTTCTGAACAATTTTTCCTTGCTCAACTAACGATTTCCAGTGGTATAGTCGAAAAATCGGCCTTTTCAAGGGCCGAATAATAATAAATATACTCTAAATAATTCGAGTTGCATGAAGGCGGCAAGAGAGTAAATCCCCAGGAGCATAGATAGCTATGTGACTGGGGTGAACGATCGCAGCCAACACACATGCAACTCGAAGTATGACGAGTATATACAGCTAATCATTCTGCCTGCACGATAGCGGCAAGGACGAGGCTCACGCACAGGCCGCGCATCTTTGCCGTTAATCATAAAGCGGGCACAGGGATGACATGTATATACCCTAAATTATTCGAGTTGCAGGAAGGCGGCGACGCAGTGAATCCCCGGGAGCGTACTCCAGTACGTGACTGGGGTGAACGAGGAAAGCCAACGCACATGCAACTTGAAGTATGACGGGTATAGATGCGATCACAACCATAAGAGGAACTTATATCAATGGATCAGATGTGCACTCTGGAAAACTTTCTCGCCCGCGTTCAACAGCGCGATCCCCATCAAACTGAATTTGCTCAGGCCGTTCGCGAGGTGATGACCACCCTGTGGCCTTTCATTGAGGAAAACCCACGCTATCGTCAGCTGAATTTGCTGGAGCGTCTGGTTGAGCCGGAGCGGGCTATCCAGTTTCGCGTCGTTTGGGTTGATGACCGTAACCAGGTTCAGGTTAACCGCGCATGGCGCGTACAGTTCAACTCCGCTATCGGCCCGTATAAAGGCGGCATGCGTTTCCACCCTTCAGTCAATTTGTCGATACTCAAATTCCTTGGTTTTGAACAAACCTTCAAAAACGCCCTGACCACCCTGCCGATGGGCGGCGGTAAAGGCGGCAGCGACTTCGATCCTAAAGGTAAGAGCGACGGCGAAGTAATGCGCTTCTGCCAGGCGCTGATGACCGAACTCTATCGCCACCTCGGCCCGGATACTGACGTACCTGCCGGCGATATCGGCGTGGGCGGGCGTGAAGTCGGCTTTATGGCCGGAATGATGCGTAAACTCTCCAACAACAGCGCCTGCGTGTTCACCGGCAAAGGCCTCTCCTTCGGCGGCAGCCTGATTCGCCCGGAAGCAACCGGTTACGGCCTGGTATACTTCACTGAAGCGATGCTCAAGCGCCACGGCATGGGCTTTGAGGGAATGCGTGTATCGGTTTCCGGTTCCGGTAACGTTGCTCAGTATGCGATTGAAAAAGCGATGGCGTTGGGCGCGCGCGTGATCACCGCTTCTGACTCCAGCGGCACCGTGGTGGATGAAGCGGGCTTTACCACTGAAAAACTGGCTCGCCTGTGTGAAATCAAAGCCAGCCGCGATGGTCGCGTGTCCGACTATGCCCGCGAGTTTGGCCTGACCTATCTTGAAGGCAAGCAGCCGTGGTCCGTACCGGCGGATATTGCCTTGCCCTGCGCCACACAGAACGAACTGGATGTTGACGCCGCGCGTCAGTTAATCGCTAACGGCGTGAAAGCGGTGGCCGAAGGCGCCAATATGCCGACCACCATTGCCGCCACTGACCTGTTCCTCGACGCAGGCGTGCTATTTGCGCCGGGTAAAGCGGCTAACGCCGGCGGCGTGGCGACCTCTGGTCTGGAAATGGCGCAGAACGCCGCGCGCATGGGCTGGAAAGCGGAGAAAGTGGATGCCCGTCTGCATCACATCATGCTGGATATCCACCATGCCTGCGTGGAGTACGGCGGCGACGCGAAGCAGACCAACTACGTGCGCGGGGCAAATATCGCCGGTTTCGTCAAAGTCGCGGACGCGATGCTGGCGCAGGGTGTGATTTAACGCTGAGAGTCGTCAGAAGCGGATGGCTTCGGCTGCGGCTGATCAGCGCGATGCCCGGTATCCCATAATGCTGGTCCGTTAAGGGCCGTCAGTTGTGTTTATAACTGGTTGAGCGGTTCTGTCAATCGGTGGTTTAAACGAAAATCTAATTCTGCTGATTCGCTTACTGAGCTGATACGGGCTGAAATATAAAGGATATAACTTTTTTTATGATTTTCAGCCACTGAAAAGCCACTGACGAATAACGGACTCACCGCATGGGGGTTGGGCGCATCAAGGAAACCTGGCGAGAACGCAGGCGCGCATCCAGGACAGGCCGCCAGGACGGCGGCCAGAGGGCGGGTCGAGACAGGACGTCGAGTCCCGCCCGGTCCGCCAGATGAAGCCGGAGTGGAGCGGACCGCGCAGCGGCAGGTTTTCAGCGCAATGCCGGGGGTGCAGGGGGACGGGCGAAACGTCCCCCTGCCCGTTCACACGCTGTGGATATAACGAATATCCGTGAATTTATCGTGAACGGAACAGACCACGGAATCTGAATGGGCGAAAACGAAAAACGCGCCATGTTCGCCATAACCACCGATAATGCGATTGCCACAGGCAAATAAAACAAAAGACAACACCGATGATTTGCTTAAGTGAACGGCATTGCCCGGTTTCCCCGGGGGTTTTTATTGCGGGCCTTCTGCCACAGCGTCAGATGCCGGTTTCTCACCTTTCGCTGCAGATCGACCTTTACGCTTACTAAAACCTTTCTTACCCTCTCCCGGCGCGACAATACCACGGAAGCGGCGTACCGGCGTGCTACGCGCCTGATCGATAAGCTGGAACAACGTGCCCACCAGCGGCTGCATAAAATCCTGATAGCGACACTGCTTTTCGCTAATTTGCGTCAGAACCGATTCCCAGTGGGCGGTCATATCCGGGCGGGTCGCCATTTCAGGCAGCGAATGGAACAGCGCTTTCCCCGCGTCGGTAGAGTGGATATAGCGCCCTTTCTTGGTCAGGAAACCACGTTTGAACAGCAGCTCGATAATCCCGGCGCGGGTTGCCTCCGTTCCGAGGCCATCCGTCGCGCGCAGGATCTTCTTCAGATCTTTATCCTGCACGAAGCGGGCAATACCGGTCATCGCCGACAGCAGGGTTGCATCGGTAAAATGACGCGGCGGCTGAGTCTGGCGCTCCACCACTTCGCCCTTTTCGCACAACAGTTCGTCATCTTTTGCCACCACCGGCAGCGGCATACCGTCGTTTTCCTCATCACGCTCTTTATTGCCCAGCAGCGTTCGCCAGCCAGCTTCCGCCAGAAAACGGGCTTTGGCGACAAACTTACCGTTGGCGATATCGAGATCGATCTGACATTTGCGGAATACCGCATCCGGACAGAACTGCATCAGATACTGACGGGCAATCAGGCCGTAGACTTTTTCCTCATTGTCATTGAGTTTCACCTGCGTGCTACGCGCAGTAGGAATTATCGCGTGGTGCGCATCAACCTTTTTATCGTCCCAGCAACGGTTGCGGATCTCCGGATCCACCACCGGCTGCGGCAGCAGATCCGCCGCGTGGACGCCAATGGCGTTCAGCACCGCATGACGCCCGGCAAAATGCTCCTCCGGCAGATAGCGGCTATCCGAACGCGGATAGGTAATCAGCTTGTGGGTTTCATACAGCTTCTGACAGATATCCAGCACGCTCTGCGCGCTAAAACCAAAGCGCTTCGCCGCTTCAATCTGCAGCGCTGAAAGGGAGAACGGCAGCGGCGCGGGCTCCGAGTCGCGCTTGTCGTTATAGGCGGTCACCGTCGCCGGTTGGCCCTCAATCCGCTTAACGACATGTTCAGCAAGTGCACGATGAAGCAGTCGCCCTTCTTCATCCTGATACGGTTCGCAGGCCTCACTGGGCACCCAGGTCGCCACAAAACGCTCATCCTTCGGGGTAACGATATGCGCCTTCACATCGAAGAAATCTTTCGCGACGAAGTTTTCAATCTCTTCGTCCCGACGAACCACCAGGCCAAGCACCGGCGTCTGCACGCGTCCGACCGATAACACGCCCTGATAACCGGCGTTACGTCCGAGGATGGTATAGGCGCGGGTCATATTGATCCCGTACAACCAGTCGGCGCGGGCGCGGGCCAGCGCCGAGACGCATAACGGAATAAATTCACTGTTGGCGCGCAGGCGGTTAATCGCGCGCTCCACCGCCTGCGGGTTAAGGTCATTAATCAGGCAGCGCTGCACCTGCTGGCGCTTTTCCGGCGATAATTGCAGATAATCCAGCACTTCATCCACCAGTAACTGACCTTCCCGGTCCGGGTCGCCCGCGTGGATCACCTCCTCAGCCTCGCCAAGAAGGCGCTTAATCACGTTAAGCTGTTTGGTTACCGACGGCCGGGGCTGAAGCTGCCACTTGTCCGGCACAATGGGCAAGTCGAGCAGGTTCCAGCGCGCATAGCGCCCGTCATAGACATCAGGCTGTGCCTGCTCCAGCAGGTGGCCGATACACCAGGTGACCACCTGTCCGTTGCCGCACTCAATGTAGCCGTCGCCTTTGCGGTGCGGTTTTGGCAGCACATCGGCAATGGCGCGCGCAAGACTTGGCTTTTCTGCAATAAACAGCCGCATGAAATCAACGGATCTCAATCATGGGGCGTCCACCGCGCGCGGTGAGCAGTTCGCCAATGGCGGCAAGCGTGATACCAAACTCGGCCGCCGCCGCTTGCACCTCCGCCTCCGCTTCCGGCGTCACTGCCAGCAGCAGACCGCCAGAGGTTTGCGGATCGCACAGCAGATCGCGCCACGCTGGCGGCATCTCGCCCATAAGATGACCGTAGCTGGCAAAGTTACGTCCGGTCCCTCCCGGTACCGCGCCCGCTGCAATGTACGCTTCCACACCGGGCAGCTTCGGGATATCCGCATAGGAGAGTTGCGCCTGAACGCCTGCGCCACGGCACACTTCGCTCAGGTGGCCGAGTAACCCGAAACCGGTCACGTCGGTCATCGCTTTTACGCCATCGATGCTGGCAAACGCCGAACCGACAAGATTCATCTGGCACATGGTTGCCGTCGCCAGCCCCTGATGCTCAGGCTTGAGCAGCGACTTCTTCTCCGCAGTGGTCAGCACGCCAATACCCAGCGGTTTAGTGAGATAGAGTTTACACCCCGCCTGAGCGGTACTGTTTTTCTTGATGCGATCGGTTGACACGACGCCGGTCACCGCGAGACCGAAGATCGGTTCGGGGGCGTCAATTGAGTGGCCGCCAGCCAGGGCAATTCCCGCCTGCTGACAGGCAAAACGCCCGCCGTCAACCACCTCGCGGGCGATCTCCGGCGACAGGGTATTGATCGGCCAGCCGAGGATAGCAATCGCCATAATCGGTTTACCGCCCATGGCGAAAATATCGCTGATGGCGTTGGTGGCGGCTATGCGTCCAAAGTCGAACGGATTATCAACGATCGGCATAAAAAAGTCGGTGGTGCTGATAATGGACGTACCGTTGCCGAGATCATAAACGGCCGCATCGTCGCTGGTCTCATTACCCACCAGTAAATTCGGATCGATAAACTTCGCCTGGTCGCTTTTGAGGATCGTTTCCAGCACTTTTGGCGAAATTTTACACCCGCAACCGGCTCCGTGGCTGTATTGCGTTAAACGAATGGTTTGCTCGCTCATGGACATCTCCTGTCATTGCAATCCCGCTATGGTAGCGCTCAAACGTCGGGGTGATAAGTATCACTGTCCTAAATCGCGTATGGTTGCTCATTAAGCAGACAAAAAACGACTTTGCAAAACGGCAGAAGTACCTGGTGAACAGGGTTTCGTCGTCGCGGGATCCGTGAGGCGGCGCTGCGCACCTGTCCGTGCGCCCCTCGCAGGCGCACGCAGCACGTGGCCGGGCCTGGCGTCAACCGTTTCCCGACAAAAGGCAAGCGCCGTCAGAAGCGCGTGACGAACGGCGCGGTATCCGGCAACGCTATTTTGGTTGAGGCTTTCAACATCGGCGTCCCCAGATAGAGAAATCCGACAATTTTATCCTGCTCCCGGCAGGCAAATCCTTCGCGCACCACCGGGCTCTCGGTCAACGCCCCGCTACGCCAGATCCCATTAAAACCCTGCGCCACTGCCGCCATTTGCATGGCCATCACCGCGCAGCCTGCCGACATCTCCTGTTCCCATTTCGGCACCTTCGGATGATCTTCGCAGCGGGCCACCACGGTAATAATCAACGGTGCGCGAAACGGCGCGCTACGGGCCTTTTCAATCGCTTTTTCATCTGCCCCCGCCGCGATGGCGCCCTTTTCCAGCAACTGGCTGAAGCGTTCGCGACCTTCATCGGCAATAATAAAGAAACGCCACGGCTGCAACGTCCCGTGGTCCGGCGCACGCAGGCCTGCGCGTAGAATATTTTCCAGCTGTTCGCCTGCCGGGGCGGGCTCAGTCAGACGTGACGCGCTGCGGCGATTAAGCAATAGTTCGAGAGCATCCACCTGTATAACTCCTGTCATGTCATTTTTCATAAAATTAACATGCGCAAGGATTTTGTTACAGCCCAACAGGTGATTCCTGCTGACAACCGTCGGCACTCTCTTTAGGATAGCCAGACGCGGCTGCCCCGGCGGCTCGCTCATTTTTAATAATGGTAAGGGAGAATACATGCGCACTCTTTGGCGACTACTCGCCGGAATGATTAAATGGACATGGCGGGTACTCAATTTCATTCGCCAGCTCGCACTGAACGTGGTTTTCCTGCTGCTGGTACTGGTTTGCATCGGTATCTGGTCTCAGTTCAGCGGTACCACGACAGAGCACACCACCCGCGGCGCGCTGCTGATGGATATCACCGGCGTCGTCGTCGATAAGCCCTCCGCCAGCAGCAAGCTTGGCGTGATTGGCCGCCAGCTTTTTGGCGCCAGTTCCGATCGTCTGCAGGAAAATTCGCTGTTCGATATCGTGCAAACGATACGCCAGGCGAAAGATGACCGGAATATCACCGGTATCGTGCTGGATCTGAAAAATTTTGCCGGTGGCGATCAGCCATCAATGCAGTATATCGGTAAGGCGCTGCGCGAATTCCGCGATAGCGGTAAGCCGGTGTACGCTATCGGTAACAGCTACAGCCAGGCGCAGTACTATCTGGCCAGCTTCGCCAATAAGATCTGGCTCTCGCCGCAGGGTGAAGTGGACCTGCATGGTTTCGCCACCAACGGCCTGTACTACAAATCGCTGCTGGATAAACTCGAAGTCTCAACCCATGTCTTCCGCGTCGGCACCTATAAGTCGGCGGTTGAGCCGTTTATCCGCGACGATATGTCGCCCGCCGCCCGTGAGGCGGATAGCCGCTGGATTGGCGAGCTGTGGCAGAATTACCTCAACACCATCGCCGCTAACCGGCAGATTACCGCCCAACAGCTGTTTCCTGGCGCACAGGGCGTGATTGACGGCCTGCGTAAAGTCGATGGCGACACGGCGAAATACGCGCTGGATAACAAGCTGGTTGATGAGCTTGGCACCGCCGCTGAGGTGGACAAAGCGCTGACGAAGCAGTTTGGCTGGAGCAAGGCGGACAACGACTATAGCGCAATCAGCTATTACGACTATGCGCTGAAAACCCCTGCCGATCAGGGCGCGACGATTGCGGTTATCTTTGCCAACGGCGCGATTATGGACGGGGAAGAAACGCCGGGCAATGTCGGCGGCGATACCACTGCGGCGCAGATCCGCGATGCGCGTCTGGATCCGAAAGTGAAAGCCATCGTGCTGCGAGTCAACAGTCCGGGCGGTAGCGTCAGCGCCTCTGAAGTGATTCGCGAAGAGCTGGCGGCGGCGAAAGCAGCGGGTAAACCGGTCGTCGTATCAATGGGTGGCATGGCGGCCTCCGGCGGCTACTGGATCTCAACCCCGGCGAACTATATCGTGGCAAACCCGAGCACCCTCACCGGCTCCATCGGCATTTTTGGGGTAATCAATACCGTTGAAAATACGCTGGGCGCAATTGGCGTGCATACCGACGGCGTCTCAACCTCGCCGCTGGCTGATGTCTCTACCACCAAAGCGCTGCCGCCGGAAGTGCAGCAACTGATGCAGTTGAGTATCGAAAACGGCTATAAGCGCTTTATTACCCTGGTGGCGACCTCGCGCAAGAGCACGCCGGAGAAAATCGACCAAATCGCCCAGGGTCATGTCTGGACCGGAGAAGACGCGAAAGCTAACGGCCTGGTCGACAGCCTCGGCGACTTTGACGACGCGGTAGCAAAAGCCGCGGAGCTGGCGAAGCTGAAACAGTGGCATCTCGATTTTTACCAGGAAGAGCCCAGCTTGTTCTCAATGGTAGTGGATAGTCTGACCGGTTCAGTCCGTGCAGCGCTGCCGGCGGCGATTCAGGCCTATTTACCCGCCCCGGTCGCCGCTGCGGCTAACGCGGTGAAAACCGAGAGCGACAAGCTGGCGGCGTTCAACGATCCGCAGAACCGCTACGCTTTCTGCTTAACCTGCGCCAATATTCATTAATCCTTCCGCCGCCCCTTTCCACGGGGCGGCCTGTCTTCTGACAGACTGAAATGAAGGAAACCCGCCAGCGCCTATGCCACTTGCCGCGTCGCCGGTATATACTTCGCCGGTCCATATATAATCTAAGTGATGCTATGCAGAAGAAATCTATTTACGTTGCCTATACCGGCGGCACCATTGGTATGCAGCGTTCAGAACATGGTTACATCCCTGTTTCCGGCCATTTACAACGCCAGTTGGCTTTAATGCCCGAATTCCACCGCCCGGAGATGCCTGACTTCACCATCCATGAATACGCGCCATTGATGGACTCTTCCGACATGACGCCGCAGGACTGGCAGCATATTGCCGACGATATTCGCGACCATTACGACCAGTATGACGGTTTCGTGATCCTGCACGGTACGGATACCATGGCGTTTACCGCCTCAGCGCTCTCCTTTATGCTGGAGAATCTGGGGAAACCGGTCATTGTGACAGGGTCACAAATACCGCTGGCCGAACTGCGCTCCGACGGACAAATCAACCTGCTCAACGCGCTGTACATAGCAGCCAACTATCCGATTAACGAAGTCTCGCTCTTCTTCAACAATCGCCTTTATCGCGGCAACCGCACCACGAAAGCCCACGCCGACGGGTTTAACGCCTTTGCCTCACCGAACCTGGCGCCGCTGCTGGAAGCCGGAATTCATATTCGCCGCCTCACCACGCCTCCCGCGCCCCATGGTAATGGCGAGCTGGTGGTACATCCCATCATACCGCAGCCGATCGGCGTGGTGACGATCTACCCCGGCATCTCTGCTGATGTGGTGCGTAACTTTCTGCTCCAGCCGGTCAAAGCGCTGATCCTGCGCTCTTATGGCGTCGGTAATGCGCCGCAAAGCGGCGATTTTATTCAGGTGCTGACCGAGGCCAGCCAGCGGGGTATTGTGGTGATTAATTTAACCCAGTGCATGTCCGGCAAAGTCAATATGGGCGGCTACGCTACCGGCAACGCGCTGGCTCAGGCAGGAGTAATTAGCGGTTTTGATATGACCGTCGAAGCGACGCTAACCAAGCTACACTATTTGCTGAGCCAGGATCTGGACGTTGCGGCAATCCGCCGCGCGATGCAGGAGAATCTGCGTGGCGAACTGACCCCCGATGAGTAAGGACAAGTATATGACACAGCGTGCACTGTTATTGATTGACTTACAAAACGATTTTTGCGCCGGTGGCGCGCTGGCCGTTCCGCAGGGCGACAGTACGGTGGAGATCGCCAATCAGCTTATCGACTGGAGTCTGGCGCGCGGCGAGATCGTCGTCGCCAGCCAGGACTGGCATCCGGCAAATCACGGTAGCTTCGCCAGCCAGCATCAGGCGGAGCCCTATACCCAGGGCGAGCTTGACGGTCTGGCGCAAACCTTCTGGCCAGATCACTGTGTGCAAAATAGCGCAGGCGCGGCGCTGCATCCGCTGCTTAAACAGCAGGATATTACCGCGGTGTTCCGTAAGGGCGAAAATCCGGCCATCGATAGCTACAGCGCGTTTTTCGATAACGGTCGGCGGCAAAAAACAGAGCTTGATGCGTGGTTACGTGAACGCGGAATAACCGAGCTGACGGTGCTGGGCCTCGCCACCGACTACTGTGTCAAGTTTAGCGTGCTGGATGCGCTGTCTCTGGACTATCGCGTCAACGTCATTACCGACGGTTGCCGCGGGGTAAATATTCATCCGCAGGACAGCGCCCAGGCGTTTATGGCAATGGCTGCGGCTGGCGCAACGCTGTATACCCTGGCAGACTGGCAAGAAACACAACGCTGAGCCTTAACGCCAGCAGCTTATCCGGCCTCTCCATTACGCACATGTTACGTCCTGACTGGCGTTTCGCGGGCCGGATAACGCTTCCTCTTGCAGATAACAATCCCGCGCCCTTTAACCTGCCCGGATCGCCTCACTGAGCATATTATGTCCATACGTAGGGGATGCGCCCATCTGCCACGTCAACCGGTTCAGACTGTCCTTCCGCCTTTGTACAGCGGGAGTATAACCTCTGCACTGCCATGTTTTTTTGCCCGGCACCATCCCCCCTTTCCTTCATTGCCCCACAAACACGCAAACGCGTCGACATTTGCACCAAACTGGTCATCAAAAAACCTTATTATGCGGCGAATGCGCCACAAATAGCGCCATTTCATGACTGGCACAAAAATGGCATGGGGATACAAACTTAACCAGTTAGTCAAAAAAAGGGGGAGACCGGGAATGAGCCAGTTGATCTACGCAGAGGAATCTGCGGTCGTGCCGTTGAAACCGATAACCGCCACCGCACGCCCTGCCATCAGGGTAAACCAGGCCAACGTGATTTACCCGGCGGCCGATCAGCCAGTGCATGCGCTGAAAGATATTAATCTGACCATTCGCCAGGGGGAGTTTGTTTCGTTTATCGGCCCTTCCGGTTGCGGTAAAACAACCTTATTGCGCGCCATTGCCGACCTGGAACCCATCACCTCCGGTGAAGTGCTGGTTAATGATATGTCGCCTTCAGAAGCCCGGCAGGGGGGCGCATACGGGTATGTTTTTCAGGCTCCGGTGCTGTTGCCATGGCGTACCGTACTGGCAAACGTCAAACTGCCGCTACAAATCCAGGGTATGCCGCCGGAGCGCTGCGACGACATCGCCCGTGAACAACTGGCGCGTGTCGGGCTGAAAGGGTTTGAGAAAAAATACCCGTGGCAGCTTTCCGGCGGCATGCAGCAGCGTGTCTCCATCGCCAGAGCGCTGGGTTTTGAACCTAAAATCCTGATGATGGACGAGCCCTTTGGTGCGCTGGATGAACTGACCCGCGACAACCTCAACCAGCAATTACAGCAGTTGTGGTTTAACGAACAACGCACAATGGTCTTCGTGACGCACTCCATTTCCGAGGCGGTATACCTCTCTACCAAAATCGTGGTGATGTCGCCACGTCCAGGGCGAATTGTGAAGGTAATTGAGTCGCCGCTGCCTGCAGAACGTTCCCTTGCCATTCGTGATACGCCGGCATTTTTGCAGCTTGCCGCCGATGTTCGCAAGGCGCTGGTGGAGGGACATCATGAGCATTAGCCAACGCCTGCATCTCTATGCTCTGCCCGTCGGCAGCGTACTCCTGGTGGCACTGTTCCTCTGGTATGTACTGGCCTTCGCGCTGAACGCACCGGGCGTGATCGACCGGGTATTGACCCCGCGCGGCGCATGGACCAGCCGTGATTTGATCGTCGCCGCCCTGAACGCCACCCGCCCGCTGCTGCCAGCGCCGCATCAGTTGCTTGTCGATATCTGGAACAGCCTGACGCAGTGGCCGATCGACTCGCCGAGAAATTTGTTACTGCACACATGGGTCACCGCCAGCGCGGCGCTGACCGGTTTCGCAATGGGGGTGGTATTGGGTGTTCTGCTGGCCATCGGTATAGTGCACTCGCCCACACTGGATAAGGCGCTGATGCCGTGGATCGTCGCGTCGCAAACCATTCCGGTCCTGGCTATCGCCCCTATCGTATTGATTATCCTCGGCAGTCTGGGGATCACCGGCATGTTGCCAAAAGCGACCATCGCCATGTACCTGTGCTTTTTTCCGGTCACCATCGCCATGGTGCAGGGACTGCGTTCGCCGCAGAAAATGGAAATGGAACTGGTGCATACCTACGCCGCACGACGCGCCGATATTTTCTGGATGGTTCGTCTTCCCTCCTCGCTACCCTATCTTTTCCCTGCGTTTCGCGTCGCCATCGCCAGCGGTCTGGTCGGCACAATGGTGGCGGAGTTACCGACTGGCGCACAGGCCGGGCTGGGGGCGAGACTGCTGACCGGCTCCTATTACGGCAATACCATTCAGATTTGGTCTGCGTTGGTGATGGCGTCACTGCTGGGCCTGACATTGACCGGGATGGTCACACTGACTGAACGGCTGGTGATGCGCCAGCGTAAGGGGGCGTAATGAAAAAGCACGCGATTCCTGGCTCGCTACTGTTAGTAAGCGCGTTTATCGTCGCTATCCTGGCGCTTATTCAGTTAAGCGCCGCTGACCATACGTTTTCTGCACTCCGCCTCAATGCGCTGCTGCTCATTGCCTGTGCGCTGTTGGCCTGCTCAACAAAAAGTTTGCGCAACCTGCTCTTTGCGGTCGCGCTCGTTGTCAGCGCGCTCTGGCTGGCGGTATTACCGTTTAATGGCATGCTCACTCTGGCCCTGGCGCTGCTCGCCGCGGTGAGCGTACAACGTCTGGCCAGCGCGCCGGTTCCACCTGCAGCCGTCGCCGCGTTACTCGGCGTCTGGTTGCTGTGGTTCTGGCAGATTCTGGTCAGCGGATTTGCCGTTCCCCAGGTTATCCTGCCCGCCCCGCTTGATATCCTCACCGCGTTAATCGACAGCGCTTCGCTGCTGGCGGGCGATCTGGTGCAGACCGTTCTCAAATCGGTGCTGGCGGGTTATCTGCTGGGCTGCGGCGCAGGCATTGGCGTGGCGCTGCTTATCGACAGGCTTCCCTTCCTGCAGCGCGGGCTGCTCCCGGTCGCCAGTCTGACCAGCACGGTGCCGCTGGTGGGCGTCGCCCCTATCGCCGTGATGTGGTTTGGTTTCGACTGGCCGTCAAAAGCCGCGGTGGTGATTCTGGTGACCTTTTTCCCGGCGCTGGTCAGCACGCTGGCCGGACTGAAAGCGAGCGACAAGCTGGAGCAGGAATTGATGTACTGTTACGCTGCCACGCCTCATCAGCAGTTGCGCATGCTGCGCCTTCCCGCCGCAATGCCGTTTATTTTTAACGCCCTGAAAGTGAACGCCACCCTGGCGCTGATCACCGCCATTGTCGCCGAATATTTTGGCTCCCCCACCGCCGGGCTGGGCTTTCGCATCTCCACAGAATCGGCGCGAATGCATATGCCGGTGGTGTGGTCGGCGATTGTGGTGTCGTCACTGGCCGGTTCGCTGATTTACACCGTGCTGGTGCGCCTCGACAGACGCATAAATTTCTGGCATCCCTCGATTCGCGGGATGGCGGCGGAAAAGTAAAACAACATAAAAACATGATGATGCACACACTAACCCGAGGAGTTATCCCATGATGAAACGTTCCGCTTTTCGCCGGGGGTTGTTGCTGGCGGCAATGTCTGCGGCATTGACTTTTTCAGCATACGCAGCAGAGAAAGTGACGCTGCAGTTGAAATGGGTGCCACAGGCACAATTTGCTGGCTACTACGTGGCGCAGGAAAAAGGGTTTTATAAAGACGAAGGGCTGGATGTTACGATCAAACCCGGCGGAACGGATATTTCTCCGGTCCAGGTGATTGCCGGGAAATCCGCAGATGTGATCGTTAACTGGCTGCCTGATGCGCTGGCCTCACGTGAAGCGGGCGTTCCGCTGGTCAATATTGCCCAGATCTTCAATCGTTCCGGCATGATGCTGACCTGTAAAAAATCGAGCGGGATTAAAACCCCCGCCGATTTCAAAGGCAAAACCCTGGGTGTCTGGTACGGCGGCAACGAGTACCCCTTCTTCAACTGGATGAACAAGCTGGGACTGAAACCCGGCACCGATATTACTATTCTCAAACAAGGCTTTAACGTTGACCCACTGTTACAGGATCAGGCAGCCTGTATCTCCACCATGAACTATAACGAATACTGGCAGTTGATCGATGCGGGCCTGAAAGAATCGGATTTGATCACCTTCCCGTACGAGGATCAGGGCGTATCCACGCTGGAAGACGGGCTGTACGTGCTGGCTCCGAGCCTGAAAGACCCGGCGTTCGTCGCCAGAATGGCGAAGTTCCTCAAGGCATCGTTTAAAGGCTGGGATTATGCGGTGAAACATCCGCAAGAGGCAGCGAAAATCGTGGTAGCGGAAGATGCTTCCGGCGCGTCTACCGAAGCGGTGCAAACTCGCCAGATGGAAAACGTGGCAAAACTGATCACTAATGCCAACACGCCGCAAATTGGCTATCTCGATCCGGCGGCTTATCGCCATACGATTGATGTCCTGCTACATAGCGGCGGCGATACCCCGGTGATTAAAAAAGACCCGGGTGACAGTGCGATGACCCATATCGTCTGGGATGCCGCGGCAAAGCTGAAATAGTCCTCCCGCCAGGGACGGCGGATTTCACCGGAGCCAATGATGAATGAAAGTCTGCTGGGCGGCATTGAGGTATCGCTGGAAAAAGGGCGTATTCGCCAGGATAACGAAGCCATCATAATGGCTGCCGCCGAACGCGTCTTTGCCTGTTACGGATTTCGCGGCGCCACCATGCAACAGATCGCCGATGCCGCCGACCTGCCAAAGGCCAATCTTCATTACTATTTTGGTCACAAAAAAAACCTCTATCTGCGCGTACTGGAGTGCATTCTGCACGACTGGCTGGCGCCGCTGGAAGGGATCTCGGCGCATGCGGATCCCAAAACGGCGCTGGAAGAGTATGTCCGTAAAAAGATTGGCTTTAGTTTTTCTCGCCCTGAAGCCTCCCGCCTGTTTGCCAACGAAATCCTTCAGGGCGCGCAGGCTGTTCATCCGCTATTAAAGACGCAGCTCAGGCGACTGGTGGAGGAGAAGGCGCGCATTCTTGATGGCTGGATTTCACAGGGTAAGCTGCGGCAACTGGATACCACCCATTTCTTTTTTACCGTCTGGGCGATAACCCAAACCTACGCAGATTTTGATATTCAGATTGCCGCCGTACTGGGGGAAGATTCGCGCAGTGCGGCAGCGCAGTCGCGAACAACAGAACATGTATTGCGCTGCGTTTGCCGCATCTGCGGCCTGGAATGATTGACGACTTCTGCCGCAATATGCAGCAAACAGCGGCAAATATGGTGCAAATTGCACCAAAAAATACCACAAAAAGGCATGCTGCATTATTCACAACGCCCTACCTTCCTTAATTTACACGCTCTGCGGCGAACCTGCTGGAAATGGCACGTAATTAGCATGGTTATTACGTGAAAACTTAACCATCTGGTCAAGATTTTAAACGCAGGGAGAGATAACCCTGCTAATCATTCAGGAGAAGCATGATGAGCGACTGTTCAGGTATCGACGCCCCCGGACGCCAGGCCGCCCGGCTGGCGCCCGACGCGTATGCGCGTGAGTTTGCGGACTGCGCGCCCCCGTTAACCGCCTCGCAGGCGGTGATTGAAGCGGAACGCTGTTACTACTGCTTTGATGCCCCCTGCTCCCGGGCCTGCCCGGCCGATATCGATGTACCGAGCTTTATTCAACGTATCGCCCAGAACAACAATCGCGGCGCGGCGGAGGTCATTCTGCGAGCCAATGTGTTAGGCGGGATCTGTAGCCGCGTCTGTCCGACAGAAACATTATGCGAACACGCCTGCGTGCGTCACGCGCGAGACGGTCGCCCGCTCAATATCGGACTGCTCCAGCGCTATGCCACGGATGATTTCTTTGCACATCCCGGTCAGCCGCTATTCATCCGTGGGCCTGAAACAGGGAAACGGATTGCCGTGGTTGGTGCGGGTCCGGCGGGGCTGACCGTCGCTCACCAGCTGGCGGTTGCGGGTCACAGCGTGGATCTCTTCGATGCCCGCAGTAAAGCCGGCGGTCTCAACGAATATGGTCTGGCCCGCTATAAAGTCACCGATGGTTTCGCCGCGCGGGAAGTGGCCTGGTTGCTCTCCGTGGGCGGAATTACGCTGCACGCCGGAAAAACCCTGGGGAAAGAGATCAGCCTCGCCCAACTGCAGGCCAGCCATGACGCGGTATTCCTCGGCCTTGGGCTGGCGAGCGTGAATCAACTGGAAAACACTGGCACAGAACCTGACGGTATTTTTGAAGCGGTGGATTTTATCGCCGATTTACGCCAGTGCACAGATCTGAGGCAAATCCCTGTCGGCCGTAAAGTGGTGGTCATTGGCGGCGGTATGACCGCCGTTGACGCCGCTGTACAGGCAAAAAAACTCGGCGCGCAGGACGTTACCCTTGTTTACCGCCGCGGCGAAGCGCAAATGAAAGCATCGGAAAAAGAGCGGCAGTGGGCGCAACTGAACGGCGTAACGGTGCGTCTGTGGGCCACCCCGTTGCGGTTCGAACAGCGCAACCATCAGCTTACGGGCGTGACGTTCAGCGTAACGCGCGAGGATGTTCAGGGGGCCGCGACCAGCGGCGAGACCTTCACGCTGGAAGCCGACATGGTGCTTAAAGCCATCGGTCAGACTTTCGAATGTTCCCCGGTCGGGCAAGCCGTGCAGTTAAAACAGGGACGCATCGCCACCGATGAGAATGGCCGCACCTCGCTGGCCGGCGTCTGGGCCGGCGGCGACTGCTGTGCCGGCGGTCTTGACCTGACGGTCGACGCCGTGCGCCAGGGCAAACTCGCTGCCCGCTCTATCTCTCTGGCCCTCGCCATCAACGACGCCGCTAACGCCATCTCTTTTCAGGAGCATGCCCATGGCTAGTCTGCACAGTGATTTTCTCGGCATTCAAAGCCCCAATCCATTCTGGCTGGCGTCTGCGCCGCCTACCGATAAAGAGTACAACGTGGAACGCGCTTTTCAGGCCGGATGGGGCGGCGTGGTATGGAAAACGCTCGGCTTAGATCCCCATGTGGTTAACGTTAGCGGGCCGCGCTACGCCACTCTTGCTGGCGGCGACCGCCGCGTTATTGGTCTGAATAACATTGAATTGATCACCGACCGTTCTCTGGCCATCAATCTTGAGGAAATTACCCGTATCAAACAGCGATGGCCGGACCGGGCTGTCGTGGTATCGATCATGGTGCCCTGCGAAGAGGAAGCGTGGAAAACCATTTTACCGCAGGTTGAAGCCACGGGCGCAGACGGTATCGAACTTAACTTTGGCTGCCCACACGGCATGAGTGAGCGAGGAATGGGCGCCGCAGTGGGCCAGGTGCCGGAATATATCGAGATGGTCACCCGCTGGTGCAAGCAATATTGCCGCCTGCCGACGATCGTCAAACTGACGCCGAACATCACCGATATTCGCTATCCGGCCCGGGCCGCGAAGGCGGGTGGCGCTGACGCTGTTTCGCTGATCAACACCATTAATTCGATCATCGCCGTCGATCTTGAGCAGATGTTGATGTTACCGCACACCGGTAATCAGGGCTCGCATGGCGGCTACTGCGGTCCGGCAGTGAAGCCCATAGCGCTGAATATGGTCTCGGAAATTGGCCGCGATCCGCAAACCCGCGGTTTACCGATTTCCGGCATTGGCGGTATTGCGACCTGGCGCGATGCGGCGGAATTCATCGCTCTGGGGTGCGGGACAGTGCAGGTATGTACCGCGGCGATGGTGCATGGTTTCCAGATCGTGCGCGACATGATAAGCGGCCTGGAAAACTATATGGATCAAAAAGGGTTCCGGACCCTTGAGGACTTCCGCGGCATGGCACTGCCGAGCGTCACTGACTGGCGCTATCTCAATCTCAATCATGTGAATAAAGCGATCATCGACCAGGCGTCGTGTATCAAGTGCGGGCGCTGCCACCTGGTTTGTGAGGACACGTCGCATCAGGCGATTACCGCCATCACCGGGGAAACCCGGCATTTTGAAGTGCGTGAGGAGGATTGCGTCGGCTGCAACCTTTGCGCCTCAATTTGCCCGGTTGAGAACTGCATTTCACTGCGCAGCCTGCAGCCTGGCGAAAAAGATAAACGGACTGGAAAAGTGGTGACCGATGTTTACGCCAACTGGACCACGCACCCCAATAACCCGCTGACCACCCCGGCGTAATGAGCGGCGGTGCGGTCGGTTCCCCCTCACCCTGCCCCGGCTCCCTCAAGGGAGAAGGGGAAAAACAGAACCGCGCTGGTAAGCGCCGCCTCGCCGGGGAGCGAGTCAGGCTGAGGGGAAAAGACCATAACCCATCAAACAAAGCACTACAGGAGAAAACGAATGCGTAACCTGTTGATTAAAGGCGGTACTGTCATCAACGCGGACCATCAGCGCCGCGCCGACGTGCTCTGTGTCGATGGCATCATCGCGGCCGTCGGCGATGCATCTCAGTGGGATATTCCCGTTGACACCGAAACCCTCGACGCTGGCGGATTGTATGTGATGCCTGGCGGCATCGACCCGCATACCCACATGAACTTCCCGTTTATGGGTACCACCACCGTCGATGACTTCTACAGCGGCACTGCGGCCGCGCTGGCGGGCGGTACAACCACCCTCCTCGATTTCGTCATCCCTAACCCACAGCAGCCGCTTATGGAGGCCTATCAGCAGTGGCGGGGCTGGGCGGAAAAAGCGGCAACGGATTACAGCTTCCACGTCGCCATCACCTGGTGGGACGAAAGCGTGCGCCAGGATATGGGAACGCTGGTACACCAGGAAGGCGTCAATAGTTTCAAGCACTTTATGGCCTACAAAAACGCCATTATGTGCGATGATGAAACGCTGATGAACAGCTTTCGTCGTTGCCTCGAACTAGGCGCAATGCCGACGGTACACGCGGAAAATGGCGAGATGGTATACCTCCTGCAACAAGAGATGCTTAAGCAGGGTATCACTGGCCCGGAAGCTCACCCGCTCTCTCGTCCGCCGGAAGTCGAAGGGGAAGCCGCTAACCGCGCCATCACGGTGGCCAGTATTATGGGAGTGCCGATTTATGTGGTACACGTCTCATGTCGCGAATCTGCCGCAGCCATTGCCCGCGCTCGCGCCAACGGGCAGCGCGTCTATGGCGAAGTGCTGGCGGGGCATCTGGTGATTGACGATAGCGTCTATCGCCATCCGGACTTTGGTTTCGCCGCCGCCCACGTTATGAGCCCGCCGTTTCGCGAAAAATCCCATCAGGCGGCGCTGTGGCACGGCCTGCAATCCGGTCAGCTTCACACGACGGCGACCGACCACTGCACCTTCTGCGCCAGCCAGAAAGCGGCGGGCAGGGATAATTTCGGCAAAATTCCGAACGGCTGCGGCGGTGTGGAAGAGCGTATGGCCGTCATCTGGGATGCCGGGGTCAATAGCGGACGCCTGACGCCAGGCGAATTCGTGGCAATTACCTCAACGAATACCGCCCGTCTCTTCAATATCTACCCGCGCAAAGGCTGTGTTGCACAAGGCGCGGATGCCGATCTGGTCCTCTGGGACCCGGCTGGCAGCAAAACGCTTTCCGCCAGCACACATCATTCGCGCAATGACTTCAATATTTTCGAAGGCCGGACGGTCACCGGCATCCCTGTTTTTACCATTAGCCAGGGCCATCTGGTATGGGCCGATGGCGAACTGCGCGCCCGTGAAGGGGCGGGTCGCTATATCAAACGTCCGGCATTCGGCCCGGATTTCAGCGCCGCAGCGGCATGGGAGCGCCAGCACGCCCCGCAGGCCGTCGCCCGTTAATCACCTGACATTGAGGAAACAATCATGAACAGTGAAGTCATTTCACCAGACACGAACCGCATTGATATCAGTGACCTGAGGATTGATGGCGAACGTTTGTGGCAGTCATTAATGGATCTCGCACACATTGGCGCCACGCCCAAAGGCGGGGTCTGCCGTTTAACGCTGACTGACCTTGATCGCCAGGGGCGTGATTTAGTCGTCGGCTGGGGTAAAGCGGCCGGGCTGTCGGTCGAAATAGATCAAATCGGCAACGTCTTTATGCGCCGACCTGGCCAGAACAACACCCTGCCGCCGATTGTCGCGGGTAGCCATATCGACACCCAGCCAACCGGAGGAAAATTCGATGGCAATTTCGGCGTACTCTCGGCGCTGGAAGTTATCCGTACCCTTAACGATCGCAATATTGAAACGGAAGCGCCGATTGAGATGGTCTTCTGGACCAACGAAGAAGGATCGCGTTTTGTGCCGGTTATGATGGGGTCCGGGGTTTTCGCCGGCATCTTTCCGCTGGAGATGGCCTATGCGGCAACCGACACCGAAGGTAAATCGGTAAAAGATGAACTGTCCAATATTGGCTATGCGGGCGAGGTGGTCCCCGGCACCCACCCGATAGGCGCCTACTTTGAAGCGCATATTGAACAAGGCCCTATTCTTGAAGATCAGGATATCGCCATTGGCGTGGTACAGGCCGTACTGGGTATTCGCTGGTATGACTGCATCGTCACCGGGATGGAGTCCCATGCGGGCCCCACGCCGATGGCGCTGCGTAAAGATGCTTTGCAGGTCGCCACCCATATTATGCAGGAAGTCATCAATATTGCCGGGCAATTTTCTCCGCATGGACGGGGAACCGTCGGTATGGTGCAGGTGCATCCAAACAGCCGCAACGTGGTGCCCGGCAGCGTGAAATTCTCCATTGATTTTCGCAACATGACCGATGCCGACGTTGATAACATGGACGCGGCGTTAAAAGCGTACATTGCCGAAATCGCCCAGAAGAGCGGACTGAATGTGGAACTTAAACAGGTCTCACACTATCCTGCCGCCCCTTTCCACCCGGATTGCAAAGAAGCCGTACGGCGGGCTGCGCAAAAATTAGGTTACTCTGCGATGGATATCGTCTCCGGTGCAGGACATGATGCCGTGTATATGAGCATGCTCGCGCCGACCGGTATGATTTTCATTCCCTGCAAAGATGGCATCAGCCACAATGAGACGGAGTACTCATCACCGGAACAGGTTGCGGCTGGCGCAAACGTACTGTTACACGCGATGCTGGAAAAAGCCGGGGTAGTCTCGCGGGAGTAATCGCCCTGCTTATAAACGCCGATGGCTGGCGACCGCATAGTGCGGGTCAGTTAAGCGAGCCATCGGTTTTTTCGCCAGCGTGAATCACTTTTTTAACGTGGTTTTGACGAAAGTGGCGCCCTTTTCGTTCGCCCCCATGCCCGGCATTGCGCTGAAAACCTGCCGCTGCGCGGTCAGGTCGGATTTCCTTCTGACGACTTTCACAACAACACAGCGCGGGCAAATGACGCTTTAGCCAGGCCACTACCGGATCCGTCGAGATTCAGGATTTAAACCGCGCAATAGGCTCCGGCGTGATGCCAAACTCAACTTTTAATTGCTGTTTGCTTTTCATCACCATCTGCCCGTTCGTATCAATGGTCATATGTTGCGCATCAACGTTATGCCGGGCCTGCCACAACATCACCAGTTGCAGGCTGTTTTCTTTCTGCTCCGGGGTTAACGCCACCCCATCGGGCCATTTTCCCAGTTCCACCGCCGTCGCCAGGCGCTGATAAACTTCCGGCGTCATACTGCTGATAATTTGTTCGATATCCATTTGTCGCGCCTTAAGATTGGAATAATTAGCTGAATCGTTTTTTCAACCCTTGATTTGCTCACCATTTTCATCGTTAGTGAAGCTCAGGGAAGCGGAATTAACACAAAAACGTTCACCGGTGGGCTGTGGGCCATCCGGGAAAACATGACCAAGATGCGCATCGCAGTTTCCGCAGCGAATTTCCGTGCGTTGCATACCGTGAGAGTCATCATTCAGGTAGCGGATCGCATCCTCACTTACCGGCTCATAAAAGCTCGGCCAGCCACAGCCCGAATCATACTTACTCTGGGAGTGAAACAGCGCGGCATCGCACACCAGACAATGGTAGACGCCATCTCGTTTGTTGTGGAGGAGCCGCCCGGTGAACGGCGGTTCAGTACCGTGATTCTGCGTCACGTAAAACTGCATCTCGGTCAGGTTTTTTTTAAGCGCATCCGCGGTGGGTTTATTCGACATTGGCTTGCTTCTCGCTCTTGCTTTTCGCTATGTAAGAACACCTTCTTTACGCCGATTCTAACAAAATATTAACAATGAAATGTAGACTTTTGTTCTAAACTTAGGCAATGCCATAAGGCAGGCAGATAATTGTGACGCACATCACAACTTTATCTTAATCGCCCTTTAAAATTCCGCGCGCTGCCCCCATATGGAATCGAGCTCAAAGGGAAAGTGAGGCAAATCAATCGCGCAGAGGCCGGCTTAGTATTGATTTGTCGCAATGATTGACACGATTCCGCTTGACGCTGCGTAAGGTTTTTGTAATTTTACAGGCAACCTTTTATTCACTAACAAATAGCTGGTGGAATATATGACTATCAAAGTAGGTATCAACGGTTTTGGCCGTATCGGTCGCATTGTTTTCCGTGCTGCTCAGAAACGTTCTGACATTGAGATCGTTGCAATCAACGATCTGTTAGACGCTGACTACATGGCTTACATGCTGAAGTATGACTCCACTCACGGCCGTTTCGACGGTACCGTTGAAGTGAAAGACGGTCATCTGATCGTTAACGGTAAAAAAATCCGTGTTACCGCTGAACGTGATCCGGCTAACCTGAAGTGGGACGAAGTTGGTGTTGACGTCGTTGCTGAAGCAACCGGTATCTTCCTGACTGACGAAACCGCGCGTAAGCACATCACTGCTGGCGCGAAAAAAGTCGTTCTGACTGGCCCGTCCAAAGACAATACGCCGATGTTTGTTCGCGGTGCTAACTTCGACAAATACGCAGGCCAGGACATCGTTTCCAACGCCTCCTGCACCACCAACTGCCTGGCGCCGCTGGCAAAAGTCATCAACGACAACTTCGGCATCATCGAAGGCCTGATGACAACCGTTCACGCGACCACCGCAACTCAGAAAACCGTTGACGGCCCGTCTCACAAAGACTGGCGTGGCGGCCGTGGCGCGGCTCAGAACATCATCCCGTCCTCTACCGGCGCAGCTAAAGCGGTAGGTAAAGTCCTGCCGGAACTGAACGGCAAACTGACCGGTATGGCGTTCCGCGTTCCGACTCCGAACGTATCCGTTGTTGACCTGACCGTTCGCCTGGAAAAAGCGGCTTCTTACGAAGACATCAAGAAAGCGATCAAAGCTGCCTCCGAAGGCCCGATGAAAGGCGTTCTGGGCTACACTGAAGACGACGTTGTTTCCACCGATTTCAACGGTGAAGTTTGCACTTCCGTGTTCGATGCTAAAGCAGGCATCGCGCTGAACGACAACTTCGTTAAGCTGGTTTCCTGGTACGATAACGAAACCGGTTACTCCAACAAGGTTCTGGATCTGATTGCCCACATCTCCAAATAAGCTGAGATGAGAAAGTAATCTGTAAGAGCGACTTCGGTCGCTCTTTTTTTTGATCTGAAGAGCTATCCGTCATGCTTCAGGTAGCAGGTATAATATCGCCTGCGTTCACTCATCCGGATCACTGACTAATGTAAGCTCATCGGGCGTAATCAGGGACATCCAGCTTCCTGATCGCAGGCAATCCACGGTTGGACAAATCGGGTACTGACGAAATTTGCCCTTCACTCGCCGCAGGATTCACCTGTGACTTTGCCCTCAGGGCCAGCTAAGCGCTGCGCAAAACGGTTACGCGTTTTGTCCAGTTCCCGCATGATTTAAGATAAAAAGGATTGTGTAATGATTAATAAAATTTTTGCTCTCCCGGTTATCGAACAGCTTACCCCCGTTCTCTCTCGTCGCCAGCTTGACGACCTGGAGCTGATCGTTATTGACCATCCGCAGGTCAAGGCATCTGTTGCTTATCAGGGGGCTCATCTGCTCTCGTGGAAACCTGCCGGAGAAGAAGACGTGCTGTGGCTCAGCGACAACACGCCGTTTAAACATGGCGTTGCCCTGCGCGGCGGTATTCCTGTTTGCTGGCCATGGTTTGGCCCTGCCCGGCAGCCGTCCCATGGCTTTGCGCGTATCCTGCCGTGGACGCTTAAAGGCCACGATGAAGATGAACACGGCGTGATGCTGACGTTTGCTCTGCACAGCAGCGATGAAACCCGGAAATACTGGCCCCATGATTTCACGCTGTATGCGCGTTTTAAACTGGGCCAGAGCTGCGAGATTGAGCTGGAAGCGCACGGCGAATTTGAAACCACTTCCGCCCTGCACTCTTATTTCAACGTCGGCGATATTGCGGCAGTGAAAGTGAGCGGTCTGGGCGACCGTTACATTGACAAAGTTAACAACTCAGAAGAAGGGGTATTAAGCGACGGCGTACAAACCTATCCTGACCGTACTGACCGGATTTATCTGAATGCTGAATCCTGCAGCGTGATCCATGACGATGCGCTACGTCGCAATATCAACGTTATTCATCATCATTACAGCAACGTGGTGGGA
Organism: Klebsiella sp. KE9456; assembly: GCF_043832615.1. NCBI lineage: Bacteria > Pseudomonadati > Pseudomonadota > Gammaproteobacteria > Enterobacterales > Enterobacteriaceae > Klebsiella > Klebsiella sp. KE9456. The sequence continues at coordinate 11,916 of NZ_JBDYQK010000015.1, read as the reverse complement.
TGGAACCCGGGGCCTGCGCTTTCACAAAGCATGGGCGATATGCCGGACGAGGGTTACAAGACCTTCGTTTGCGTCGAAACCAGCTGCGTGACCGTGCCGCAGAAGGCCAGCGAGGAGAATCCATCGCGGCTGGCGCAAACTATTCGCGTGGTGAAATACTAAATACGGCGAACTCTGCGGGCTGATAACCGTTGTCTGTGTTCTGAATAATTCGAGTTGCTGTTCAAAACGCGTCACCGTTCTGAACAGCGCTTGCGCTGGCTTCAAAGGTGTGCGTCCGCAGGCCGGTTCACACGGCGGGTATAATCAATTCCCGCACCACTCAGGGGGATCGGAACGGCTTCTGACCCAAATCCCCAAAAAACACAATTCCCTCTGATTTCCGGGCAAAGCCCGCCCTGGGATTGACTCAACTGAACGACATTACGCCCGTCCGGCACCGTCTTTACACAATATCCAGCGGCGTTTTTCTTCCTGGCGCCGGATAAGCGCGATCCAGGCTCGCCCGTTCCTCAGCGGACAACACGATCTCCAGCGCAGCGGCATTTTCCGTTACATGCTCAATACTTGCCGCCTTTGGAATCGCCAGCACGCCCCGATGGCTAATCACCCACGCCAGCAGCACCTGCGCCGCCGTCAGCCCTCTCTGCTGCGCAATACTTTTCACAACAGTATGATTTAAAAGCCCATTGCGCAGCCGACCGGCCTGGGCCAGCGGACAATACGCCATCACCGGCAACCGTTGCTGCTGGCACCACGGCAGCAGGTCATACTCGATACCGCGAGAGGCCAGGTGGTAGAGCACCTGATTCGTCGCGCACTGCTCGCCGCCAGCCACCTGCCACAGCTGCTGCATATCATCGTAATCAAGATTCGACACGCCCCAACGGCGAATTTTCCCCTGAGCAACCAGGGTCTCCATTCCCTCCACCGTTTCCTGCAGAGAATAATCACCGCGCCAGTGCAGTAAATAGAGATCAAGGTAGTCGGTATTCAGGCGACGCAGACTGGCTTCACAGGCGCTGACCAGCTTGCGCCCCCCGGCATTCCACGGATAAACCTTTGACACCAGCACCACGCGATCGCGCTGCCCGTGAATCGCCTCTCCAACCACCTCTTCCGCGCCACCATCTGCGTACATTTCGGCGGTATCGATAACCGTTAACCCGAGGTCGATGCCCGCGCGTAGTGCAGCCACCTCCTGCGCACGCCGCGCCCGGTTTTCCCCCATATACCAGGTTCCCTGTCCAATGACGGGAACTGTCGGATGCTCGCCAAAACGTATTGCCCTTTCTGCCATACATACCTCCCGCAATTTCATTGCACAACCATAATGCAAAACAGGGCGTTTCGCCCTGTTTTGATGCATGAATTGCCCTGTTATAAAGCACAATCAGAAAGAGTAAGTGATTCCGGTAGAAATCAGGCCGCTCCAGGATTTATCCACCATCGGACTATCGGTGATTTCGTCAGACAGGCGGGTATAACGCGCGACGCCGTATACGCTCCAGTCGCCGAGGAAACGATAGTTTGCCGACAGCTCCAGATACGGATTCCAGCTGCTGTCAGGATCGTAGCTGCGCATACCGCTACGAGTGGACTCATGGCGCGAAACACCGTAGTAGTACTCATTCTGGTTATCGCTATTCCATTGAACGCCAACGCCCGGCGTAAGCGTCAGATTCCCGTTGCTATAGCGATACAGCCAGGCCAGATCCCACACAATGCCGTTGCTGTTATCCAGCGTATCGCCAGCCAACGAGGTACGCAAGAAACCGTACTGCGTATTGTGAATATAGGCAAGCCCGGCCATCATCGTGGATTTTCGCTTATCCAGACGACGCATTTGCTGACTGTCGCTGTCACCCGGCTTAAAGTACATTGGCGACCAGTACGCGGTCACCGAAAGCTTATCGTTAGTATCATTCCACAGGTAGTAACCACCACCTAAACCCCGAAACCAAACGTTATCACTCTCATAATTAATAACCGGCACCGGGTAGACATCAGTATCATACTGTTTATAAGGGCGTTCAACGATCCCCACACCCGCTCCCAGACTGAGCTTTCCCTCGGCGTGAACAGCAGATGCTGACGTTGCCATCAATGCACCCAATGCCAGAAGTTTGATTTTAGTCACGATCCATATTCCTGTTGTCAACTTATCTGCGCACGCAGTTTAACGTTGTAAACAACATGTCTCAAATTCTTTACCTGTCATTACATTGAACTCACCAATTTCTCACCACCAGATGACCGCTGGCTGACAATCCAATGACAGTGCAATGACGCCCCGAGTCTGACCCGGGCGACAACAGGACGTTATTCCGGATGAGTTATTGATATGTCATTGAAATTGATTCGCCATGCCATGCAAGTTTTCCAAATGCATCTAAGCTTTAATTTAGAAGAAGTAAATCCGGGGCACGTTATTCACCGACTTCGCCAACCTGGCATAAGGGTTGCTGGAGAATCAGTGAGCGTTGTGCGGCTTACCTCTTCCGGGGGCTCCCACTATTCATATGAACGGCTCTCAACCTGTGCTAAAAACGAAAGGACGGCATGCCATGAATATATTCGATCACTATCGCCAGCGCTATGAAGCTGCCAAGGACGAAGAGTTCACACTGCAGGAGTTTCTTACCATTTGTCGGCAAGATCGCAGTGCTTATGCTAACGCAGCAGAAAGATTGCTGATGGCTATCGGTGAGCCGGTCATGGTCGATACGGCCCTGGAACCCAGGCTATCCCGTCTCTTTTCAAACCGGGTCGTTGCACGCTATCCGGCGTTTGAAGAGTTTTACGGTATGGAAGATGCCATTGAGCAGATTGTTTCCTACTTAAAACACGCCGCTCAAGGGTTAGAAGAGAAGAAACAGATTCTGTATTTGCTGGGGCCTGTGGGCGGCGGTAAATCATCGCTGGCCGAACGCCTGAAGTCCCTGATGCAGTGTGTTCCGATTTACGTGCTTAGCGCTAACGGAGAACGCAGTCCGGTCAACGATCATCCGTTATGCCTGTTTAACCCGCGCGAAGATGCGCAGATCCTTGAGAAAGAGTACGGCATTCCAAACCGCTATCTGGGGACCATTATGTCGCCCTGGGCCGCCAAGCGCCTGCATGAGTTCGGCGGCGACATTACAAAGTTCCGCGTGGTAAAAGTGTGGCCATCGATTCTGGCGCAGATAGCCATCGCTAAAACCGAACCCGGGGACGAGAACAACCAGGACATCTCCGCGCTGGTGGGTAAAGTGGATATCCGTAAACTGGAGCATTACGCGCAGAATGACCCGGATGCTTACGGCTATTCCGGCGCCCTGTGCCGCGCCAACCAGGGGCTGATGGAGTTTGTGGAGATGTTTAAGGCGCCCATCAAGGTGCTGCACCCCCTGCTGACCGCGACTCAGGAGGGTAACTATAACGGTACCGAAGGGATATCCGCCCTGCCGTTTAACGGCATCATCCTTGCCCACTCCAACGAATCAGAGTGGGTGACTTTCCGTAACAACAAAAACAATGAGGCTTTCCTCGACCGCGTTTATATTGTCAAAGTTCCTTATTGCCTGCGCATTTCGGAAGAGATCCGCATCTATGAAAAACTGCTCAATAGCAGCGAGCTGAGCCATGCGCCCTGCGCGCCGGGGACGCTGGAAACGCTGGCGCGCTTCTCCATTCTGTCGCGCCTGAAAGAGCCGGAAAACTCAAGCATTTACTCGAAAATGCGCGTTTATGACGGCGAAAGCCTGAAAGATACCGACCCGAAAGCGAAATCCTATCAGGAGTATCGTGATTATGCCGGCGTCGATGAAGGCATGAACGGCCTGTCTACGCGCTTCGCGTTTAAAATTCTCTCGCGGGTATTCAACTTTGACCACACGGAAGTCGCCGCTAACCCGGTACATCTGTTCTACGTTCTGGAACAGCAAATTGAGCGCGAGCAGTTCCCCCAGGAGCAGGCAGAGCGCTATCTGGAATTCCTGAAAGGCTATCTGATCCCGAAATATGCCGAGTTTATCGGTAAAGAGATCCAGACCGCTTACCTCGAATCCTACTCGGAATATGGACAAAACATTTTCGATCGCTATGTCACCTACGCCGACTTCTGGATTCAGGATCAGGAGTACCGCGATCCGGATACCGGTCAGTTGTTTGACCGCGAATCGCTGAACGCGGAGCTGGAGAAAGTCGAGAAGCCCGCCGGGATCAGTAACCCGAAAGACTTCCGTAACGAAATCGTCAACTTCGTTTTGCGTGCCCGGGCGCACAACAGCGGGCGCAATCCAAACTGGACCAGCTACGAAAAACTGCGCACGGTGATTGAGAAAAAAATGTTCTCCAATACCGAAGAACTGTTGCCGGTGATTTCCTTCAACACCAAAACGTCAACCGATGAACAGAAGAAACACGATGACTTTGTCGATCGCATGATGGAGAAAGGCTATACGCGTAAGCAGGTTCGTCTGCTATGCGAATGGTATCTGCGGGTACGTAAATCATCCTGATAATAAGCCCGGCAGGCAATCTCTGTCGGGTTAATAACAGCGGCGAAGAACTCGTTAACTCGGGTTGTGGGATAAAGTGCGCTGAAGCCCGGACATGTAAGGGCATATACCCTGACTCTTTCACGTTGCAGGACAACACGGCTAACCGTGTTGAACGGCGCTTACGCTGGCCCCGCGGGGCAAGGCTCAGGAAGGGGCCGAGTGAAGGCCAACGCGCAGGCAACGTGAAGTATGACGGTATAACCCCTCAATGAAACAGGACGGGTATCGTTGGCAAATGCAGTACAGGAGGGCATATGACCTGGTTCATAGACCGACGCCTGAACGGGAAAAACAAAAGCGCCGTCAACCGGCAGCGCTTTCTGCGCCGTTACAAAGCACAGATAAAACAGTCGATCTCCGAGGCCATCAATAAACGCTCGGTGACCGATATTCAGAGCGGAGAGTCCGTCTCCATTCCAACGGACGATATTAACGAACCGATGTTTCATCAGGGTCGCGGCGGACTTCGCAACCGCGTACACCCCGGCAACGATCACTTTGTCCAGAATGACCGAATTGAACGGCCACAGGGTGGCGGTGGCGGAGGTGGCGGCGGCCAGGGACAAGCCAGCGCCGATGGCGAAGGGCAAGATGAATTTGTCTTTCAGATTTCGAAAGACGAATACCTTGATCTGCTGTTTGAAGATCTTGCGCTGCCAAATCTGAAGAAAAACCAGCAGCGGCAGTTGACGGAGTTTAAAACCCATCGCGCAGGCTACACCGCCAATGGCGTGCCGGCCAATATCAGCATCGTTCGCTCGCTGCAAAACTCGCTGGCGCGACGTACCGCCATGACGGCCAGTAAACGTCGTGAACTGCATACGCTGGAAAACGAACTGGATATCATCAGCAAAAGCGAACCCGCACAACTGCTGGAAGAGGAACGGCTACGTAGAGAAATCGCAGAGTTACGGGCAAAAATCGAGCGCGTACCGTTTATTGATACGTTCGATCTGCGTTACCGGAACTATGAAAAGCGGCCAGAACCCTCAAGCCAGGCGGTGATGTTTTGCCTGATGGACGTTTCCGGCTCTATGGACCAGGCAACGAAGGATATGGCCAAACGGTTTTACATCCTGCTCTATCTGTTCCTCAGCCGGACTTATAAAAACGTTGAAGTGGTCTATATTCGCCACCATACCCAGGCCAAGGAGGTTGATGAGCACGAATTCTTTTATTCCCAGGAAACCGGCGGCACGATTGTCTCCAGCGCCCTGAAATTAATGGATGAAGTGGTCAAAGAGCGCTACGACCCTGCGCAGTGGAATATCTACGCCGCACAGGCATCGGATGGTGATAACTGGGCGGACGACTCGCCGCTGTGCCACGAACTGCTGGCGAAGAAAATCCTGCCAATCGTGCGTTACTACAGCTATATCGAGATCACCCGTCGGGCGCATCAGACGCTGTGGCGCGAGTACGAACACCTGCAGGCAACATTTGATAATTTTGCCATGCAGCATATTCGCGACCCGGAAGATATCTACCCGGTGTTCCGCGAACTGTTTCACAGGCAGGCATCGAAAGCAGACAGTTAACCTTCGCAAAACAGCCAGCATCCTGCTTCGCTGGCTGTTTTTTACGCTGACTTTATCCAGCCGCGCCTATTGCAGCAGATCAGGATCAATCGCTGACATAATGAGATCCGGCAGGTTGTCCATCTGATGCACTTTGCCGCATTTAACAATAATTTGTCGCGCGTTATCGTATCCGGGCGCCCACAGCCGATTATTTAAAAGCACATCTTTATAGACTGCGACTAGCGGTTTTTTCCATGCCGCCGCCATATGTACCACCGACGTATCCGGCGAAATAACCAAATCCGCTTGCGCAATTAACGCCATGCAATGGTGTAGCGTTTTAAACGGATTAACGCTCACTTTTTCCGCTAAGGGAATGCGAATTTCATTACGGTGATCGAGCAAGATAATATTGACATCAGGATAGTCTGTACGCAGTCTGGCGATAAGCGTTGCCAGTTGCTCCTGCGACATACTGCGATCCTGATTGCCGGCAAAAATATTAATCACCACCTTGCGCCCTTCCCGGCCCGCCATGTAGTCGCCCACTTCCTGATACACATCCTGTGGAATATGCAGATCATAAGACGCGAGATGTTTTTTATCCAGCTTCAGATAGTCGGCGATAAGATCAAATGTCTTACTGACGTGCAATTTTTCGCAATCAAAATCAAAAGACTTTGAATATTGATTAATTGATGGCCATTTATTAAACCCCAGTACCGATTTAGCATTTATCTGCCGTAACAGCAACATCCTGTGTACCGGGATATCAAACAATGACGGGTCAATAACTATATCGTACTTATTATTCGCAAGCTCATTAATAATGGACTTAGGCACGTTATGGGTGAATTTACGCAAAAAATCCGCTGAGCTGACATTGTCAGCTTCGTAAATATGGCGAATTCGCGGGTTATGCCGCATCACCTGACTGTTCGACTTCGTCAACAGAAAGTCAACGGTCATTCCCGCTTCATGCAGGCATTTAACCAGCGCGGAATCGACGACCACATCGCCTAAAGCGCCTTCATTACGCATCAGCAACACGGTTTTCGCTGACGATAAATCAACCTCATGCCGCGTGCGGCTATCCCAGAACGCCTTCGCGAGATGAATCCGAACCGCGCTACGGACTCTCTTGGTAAAATAGTTACGGCGTCTGTTCAACTCCCTTATTTTTTGGAACTTTCTGGGGGATACCTGCACCGCTACCTTCTCCGTCATCATAACCTCGTAACCACATCAATAGCATCGATATTAGCCATCCTAATGACTAATAAAAACAAAAAAAGTTCTCGCGATAAGTAAAATCGTTGAGCGTTTGATACTGGCAGGATAGTAATATGTTTTTTTATTCCAGCATATCTTATTGAAGAAAAAACGCATTAAATGTGGAGTTAATGTGGAAGATATAAAGGCAATCCCCCTTCTGCACAGGGGGAAAATATGCCTGGAATATATACTTCTTGATTGCATATATCGCGTTCATGTGCGTTGGCCCATCACTTGCCCTTACCAACGCGGTTATAAACGTTTAACCATTTTGTTCCGCAATATGCATTATTTCCGTTCTCAATCCTGATTCTCCACGCACCACCAGAATTAATGAATCAGCTTCCGGATGCGACACGCCATCGCCGGTTTTCATCCGTTGCGGAGAGGATTACACTCACAGCTTTATGTACAAGATAAAGGTCGATATGAACGGATCGGTAAGACAGAACCCCCACCAGCAGTTGCTCAATCTGCTTGACGTACACCATGCGCGCTACCGGCTCATGAAGCATGATGCTGTCGGCAAATGCGAGGCCGTGTCGGCGATCCGCGGTACCGCTCTGGGCCAGGGGGCGAAAGCGCTGGTATGCAAAGTTAAAGGTCACGGTGTGAACCAGCACGTACTGGCTATCCTCGCCGCCGATCGGCAGGCGGATTTAGCCCGTCTGGCCGAATATATTGGCGGCAGCAAAGCCTCGCTGGCCAGCCCGGCAGAGGTGGAAACGCTGACCGCCTGTGAATTTGGCGCGATCCCCCCCTTTAGTTTCCACCCGGCGTTGCGGCTGGTTGCCGACCCGCTACTGTTTGAGCGTTTCCCAGAAATCGCCTTTAACGCGGGCAGACTCGATACGTCGATTATTCTTGATACTGACGACTATTTACGGATTGCGCGTCCGGAACTGGCCGTATTTCGCCGCCAGGACTGAAACCTTTTCGGCCCAGAAACAGTGGCCTGAGGTCAAGGTGACTCTCCCGACGTTAATACCCGCAAGCTCCGCCGCGGGGAAACACAAGGCACGGGCCCAGAAATAGCGAACATACGGTAAAAAAGCCTGTTTACTCACGCGATTATGCGTAAAGTAAACAGGCTTCTCTTTTGATATTTTGGCAAGGACCTCTGCACATGTTCGATACTACCCTGCTCATTCTGCTGGGCCTCGCAGCGCTCGGCTTTATTAGCCATAACACCACCGTCGCTATTTCAATCCTGGTTTTAATTATCATTCGCGTTACACCGCTGAACGCATTCTTTCCATGGATAGAAAAGCAGGGGCTGACCATCGGTATTATTATCCTCACCATTGGCGTGATGGCCCCTATCGCCAGCGGGACGCTGCCGCCCTCAACGCTGCTCCATTCATTCGTTAACTGGAAATCACTACTGGCGATTGCCGTGGGCGTATTTGTATCCTGGCTGGGCGGCCGAGGCGTCGCCCTGATGGGCTCACAGCCGCAGTTGGTTGCCGGATTGCTGATCGGCACCGTGCTCGGCGTCGCCCTCTTCCGCGGGGTCCCGGTCGGGCCGCTAATCGCCGCGGGGATCGTCTCCCTGTTTATTGGTAAGGCGTAGTCAGACTGGCAAGATAACGTCCTGGTGTTTGTCCCAGTCCCTTTTTAAACATCGTGATAAAAGCGGTCGTGGAGTCATAGCCCAGGCTCTGGGCCGTCTGTTGCACCGACAGACCGCGGATCAGCATCTGCAAAGAGAGGATTAACTGTAGCTGATGCCGCCAGCGGCGAAAATTCAGCCCCGTCTCACGCACCACCAGCCGCGCCAGATTACGCTCACTCATGGCGAATGCCTCCGCCCATTGCGTCAGCGTTTTCCAGCGTGCCGGCTCGGCGGCTATCATTTCCGCCATTTGATGAATTTTAGGGTGCCCGGATACCGGTAGCTGAAGATGCTCCTGCGGCTGCTGCGGTAGTTCGTCGAACAGTACCTGCACCAGCCTCGCTGTCTCCGGCTTATCCGCCCCGGCCCTGCCACGTTGGGCCATCGCGAGGATAAGCTCACGAACCAGCGGTGAAATCTTTAACGTGCAGCAGCGCCGCGGCATCGGCGCGGCGTCAGGTTCAATAAACAAAAAACAGATCTGCGCCTGCGGTGTCGCGCGGTTACTGTGTGGCACCTGACCCGGCACCCATACCGCATACTGCGGCGGAACCATCCACATCGCATTCTCCACCTCGCAGGTTAGCGCCCCGCGTAGCGCAAGAATCAGTTGCCCTTTGCGATGATGATGGCGTGGAATGTACTGCTCGTCGGCAACGACCTGGATGCGAAAAGCCAGCGCCGCATCACGATCGCTATCCGGATCGTAGCCATCAAGACCGAGTCCGATCATAAAATTGTCCGATTTTAGCGATAATCTGTCATTTTAGCTTGATTCAAACAGGTGGCAAACACGCTATTGTTAACGCCCCGTTTCCTTGTCTGAGATAGCCATGAATTTTGTTTCACCTGCTGCCGAACGCCCCCCTTTTTTATTCATTGTCGGCATACTGCTTATTGCGACGACTTTACGCGTGGCATTTACCGGCGCCGCGCCATTACTGGATGCCATTCGCGGTGAATATGGCCTGACTACGGCGCAAACCGGTTTACTGACCACCCTGCCGTTGCTGGCCTTTGGTCTGGTTTCCCCGTTGGCTGCGGGCATTGCACGCCGTTTCGGTATGGAGCGCAGCCTGTTGTTGGCAATGATTCTGATTTGCCTCGGGATCGGATTGCGCTCCCTGCCCTCCGTTGCGCTACTGTTTTTCGGCACCGCGATAATCGGGTGCGGCATTGCCCTCGGCAACGTCCTGCTTCCGGGACTGATCAAACGAGACTTCGCCCGGCACATTGCCAGAATGACCGGCGCATACTCCCTGACCATGGGCGCTGCGGCGGCGCTGGGGTCGGCAATGGTGGTGCCACTGGCGCTTACCGGAATGGGCTGGCATGGCGCGTTGTTGATGTTAATGGTTTTCCCCTTACTGGCGCTGTTTGTCTGGCTGCCGCAATCACGTCGCCAGGTTCCCGCGACTCTGACGGGGTCAGGCGCGATGCACAGTCGCGGTATCTGGCGCTCGGCGCTGGCCTGGCAGGTAACGCTTTTTCTCGGGATTAATTCGCTGGTCTATTACATCATCATCGGCTGGCTCCCCGCCATTCTGCAAAGCATCGGCTACAGTGAAACGCAGGCGGGTTCGCTACACGGATTGCTCCAGTTGGCCACCGCCGCACCAGGACTGGTCATCCCGTTACTGCTTCATCGTTTGCAAGATCAGCGCGGCATTGCCGTTCTGACGGCCCTGATGTGCGCAGCCAGCTCGCTTGCTCTGTGGTTTTTCCCCGCTCAGGCGGCCGTGTGGGCGATTATCTTCGGCTTTGGTTCCGGTGCGACCATGATTCTGGGGCTGACCTTTATCGGCCTGCGCGCCAGCTCAGCACACCAGGCGGCGGCGCTGTCAGGAATGGCGCAAACCGTTGGTTATCTGCTGGCCGCTTGTGGTCCGCCGATAATGGGGAAAATACATGATGCCAACGGCGACTGGCATATTCCGCTGATCGCCGTAGCGATGATGTCCGTCATGATGGCCGTGTCTGGCGCCCTGGCCGGACGCAATCGAGAAATTCACGGCTGACACTGCCCACGCCCGGCAATCTTCACTGCCGGGCGCGTGCTCATTGGTTTGCCGCGCGTAAGAACGCCTGTACCAATGGTGCGGGCCGCCCTTCCAGTGCATTGCGTTCATGCTGGAATAGCGTGGCGACGAAGAACGGATGTGTCACCAGTTCCACCGCCCGGATCTCGCCTTCATCATCCCAGCCGGTCACCCGCAGATCGCCCTGCTCCAGCTCCCGGGCAAACGCATCGGCAATCCCGTAACTACAGTGATATCCCTCTTCAATACTGTCACGACCATAGGCTCTGGCGATAAGCGTACTGGCGCGCAGTTCAATTGTGTCCGACTTTTCCACCAGTGAGCAACTTAGCGGTGCAATCACCATTCGTCCTTCGGTATCGGTCTCCGCATGCGCGGCATCCCGCCAGCCCAGGACATTGCGCGCGTATTCAATAATCGCATGCTGAAATCCGCCACAGGTACCGAGGAACGGCACACCGTTTTCACGCGCGTGACGAATGGCGATAAACGCGCCTTCGGTATTTTTATAAGGACTGCCGGGAACCGCCCAGATAGCATCATAGTGGGCAAGCATATCGGCGGAGTTTATCTCACGGGTTGCCAGCCAGTCATAGCGCAACGGTAGATCCAGCACGGCGGCGGCATCGTCAATTGCCAGGGGAATCGCTTTGTGAGCGAGGGCATCGGGGTTGTAATCACCAACCAGGGCGATACGCAAGAGAGAGTTCATAGCAGGTTCCTTATGTTACAGCGATTATCAGACAACACAAGGAACCTCAGATTAACGATCCCGGCGGCCGAACACAATCCTTATTTGTATTAGTCGCGACTTGATCTGACACATGGCCTTGAAAGGTTGAGAGTTACCGGTTTTGATATGGGTGTCGAATCCTTATACAAAACACGAGGTAACTCTCATGCTTCATACTACCAATCCCGTT
>NZ_JBDYQK010000014.1:0-143616 GCF_043832615.1 Klebsiella sp. KE9456 | reverse complement strand
GCAGGCAACATGGGAGAAATTATCGCCCATGCATCATCAGGGAAATCGTAACGAGCCATGTTAAAGGTACTTTTGTGGTCAAAACAGGTGCCAGATTGTACAAAAAACAGTTACGGGACACACCCTAATACTAAAACGCGGACGGTTGTCGCGTTTCTCCTTTATATTAAGCTCATCAATGGTGTTCTTCAGCAGTTGCTGTATTTCTGTCATCTTATTCCTCAAATTCTGCTATACCCAGTCACACTGCAAGTTGCATATGCGTTGGCCGCGGATGGCGCAGCCCATCCATGTGCCCTGGTCTGGCCCAGCCTGAGGTTATTTTATGTTGCGCAAAACACAGGGGAAAGTAACAGATTGGTTGTAGAAAAGCATAACAGTTACCGTCGACTGCGGCGGGGAGCGTCATTTTTCTGAGGAACGCGCGTCGTTATCATCGTTGCGGACTATCAATAAATGCGCTCCGCATCGTCTCGCCGGGCCTGTTTCCCTTAACATTTCTTCTTCGGGGGCTGAATCACTGTAATGTACCACAAGACACCTGGCAGGCAGGCGAAAGGCTCGCAGCAAAACACCCCAGCGAGATGGCTCTCACCGACGATCATCTGATGTTCATTTCACGGCGGCTGCTTTATTTATGGATTGCGTATGCCGCCACAGCACATAATGAAACCGGTTTCATTGCCGGAGTTGGCTAACATATATGAATGACTCCACATTTATTATCTGTATCAGGGGATGATGTTTACGGTAAAGGTCATTCAACTTTCATTCGAAATGCACTAGCGGATAAATTTCCAGACTGAAGGAGGAATTTTGTCGTACAGCTTATTCATCGTCAACTCAGCAAGGCGATGGTCGGCCGCTGAGTAAAATACCGCCAGTTCATTATCGGAAAGTTCATATTTATTTTTTTCAATTACACGCTCCAGCGTATCAATTGTCTGACAGCGTCGTAAACGCATCAAATAGTCTATTTTGGTTAATGTTTTAGTGGACATAAATTCACCCTTTAATTGTAATAATGCTAACAAGAAAGACTGACCGGGTTTTCCCGGCAGGCGTTCACAAAGCTACGGAATAACCGGTTTCCCGATTTACGCCATTTCTGTAGATCGGCCGTGTTAATGCCGTAGTTGCTGAACAGGACGAAAGTATCATCCAGGTATTCGTCAAGCTGGGTTACCAGTTTATTCTCTTCAGCGTACTTAATTTTATAATTAAGTGCGAACGCGGCAATGTGCTCGATCAAGTCATTTAGTTGAAGATTGATAGCCGAAGTCGGATCATTAACCCAACCGTGGTTACTTTCTTCCAGGTTTGCAAGACAATCATGATACAGGGTTTCACAGAGAAATCTAAGTTGTGCAATATCATGCCTTTTTGGCGAGTATTCGTCCATAACGCATCCCCTTTTAAGTGGTTTAAACGACGACTATCAACACCGTTGTGGGATGAACACGACTAACAGACCTGACACATACATTGTAATCTTACTTTTTAATTATAATCCACTCCTAAAAACATTTCATCGTGCTATTACGAAAAATTACAATTATCATTTATCACGGCACCCGGATTTTTATTATATCGTGACATTAACCTGGGCGGAAAGGGAAGAGTGAGCTTATATTTCATCAGGTTAGCCGGCAGTTTTCAATGTTATTGAGGGATGCCCGCGTTGTAGTTTATCTATTTTTTAAGAAAAGTACCGATGAATTTTCATCAAACTCAACTGTTCGTATGAAGCGGATGGTTTTGCATGGCAGAGACGCGATTCAGGTTCTCTGTATCAGGCCGCAGGGTTCTGCGTACGGCATAAATGCCTTTCTGGTCATAGGATTATCTTTTGGATGTGCTCTCTGGCACCAGCGTCTGGCATTACGATCCCTGAAGGCATAAACAGCGACCGTCATTGGGGAACCGTGTAACGATTATAGCCTTGCTATGCAGATCAAAACGCCGCGTTTTTTATGTTTAAGCTCTGGCCGTCTCTTCACCCGATATTCTCAGTATCAATGAATGAGAATATTCCTGGTGAGTATAGAGAGAGCGATATTGGAGAAAAATGACATATATGTCTGTTTAATGCCGGTGGCTTAAGTGTTGTCTGGGCGTTATGTGGCTTATCCCGGGGACTCACCTTACAGGGCCGTTGCAGGCAGTGTTGAAATCTGTTACTGAGCGGTTTGTCATTTGAATCACTGGAAACTCAATAAGGCTATCTTACTTGCTGCATGATCCGGTCTTCAGGGCTACTACGTAAGCGCTGTTTAAAACGGTTAGCCGTTTTGTCCTGAAACTTGAATTATTTAAGGTATAAATCGTATAACATATAATTAAATATTATATATTGTTTTTTTTAAATAAATAGTGGCAATGTGTGCGCTTTAAAAGGGCAGCAAAAAAAAGGGCTGCGGATGCAGCCCTTAGCGTAAGATTAATGATGTTCAATCGTATGATTGTGCTCAATATCTTCACTTTTTTTGCTAAAGCGGCGACGAACCACCACGAAGAATACCGGCACGAAGAAAATGGCCAGAACCGTCGCGGTCACCATACCACCCATGACGCCAGTACCAACGGCATTCTGCGCACCGGAGCCTGCACCGGAACTGATAACCAGCGGCATGACCCCCAGGATAAACGCCAGAGAGGTCATCAGGATTGGTCGCAGACGCATACGCACCGCTTCCAGCGTCGCTTCAATCAGGCCTTTGCCCTCTTTATCCATCAGGTCTTTGGCGAATTCAACAATCAGGATCGCATTCTTCGCCGACAGCCCAATGGTAGTGAGCAGACCTACCTGGAAGTAAACGTCGTTAGTCAATCCGCGCGAGCTTGCGGCCAGCAGCGCACCGACAACCCCTAACGGCACAACCAGCATAACCGAGAATGGAATAGACCAGCTTTCGTACAGCGCCGCCAGACACAAGAAGACGACAATCAGTGAGATCGCGTACAGTGCAGGCGCCTGGTTACCTGACAAACGTTCCTGATAGGACATACCGGTCCAGTCATAGCCGATACCAGCAGGCAGTTTACTTGCCAGTTCTTCCATCATATTCATCGCTTCACCGGTACTCTTACCGGGCGCCGCCTGGCCGAGGATTTCCATTGAAGGAAGACCGTTATAGCGTTCCAGACGCGGTGAGCCGTACTCCCAGTGAGAGGTTGAGAAGGCGGAGAAGGGGACCATTTGCCCGTCGCTGCCGCGTACGTACCAGTCACCGAGATCCTCCGGCAGCATGCGATATTTGGCTTCCGACATGACGTAAACTTTTTTCACACGACCACGGTCGATGAAATCGTTGACGTAGCTACCGCCCCATGCAGCGCCCAGCGTTGTGTTAATATCGCTGATAGAAACACCCAGCGCCTGCGCTTTTTCCTGGTCGATATCGATCTTGAATTGCGGGGTATCTTCCATACCGTTCGGACGCACCCCGGTCAATACATCAGGATGCTGAGCGACCATACCAAACAGCTGATTACGCGCCTGGGTCAGTTTTTCATGTCCCAGACCGGCTTGGTCAATTAACTCGAAGTCAAAACCTGTTGCGGTACCCAGTTCGACGATTGCAGGCAGGTTAAAGGCGAACACCATCGCGTCTTTAATCTGCGAGAAGTAGCCCATGGCGCGGGCGGTAATCGCATCAACCTTGTTCTCTTTACCTGGTCGCTGGCTCCAGTCCTTCAACGAGACGAAGACAATACCGGTGTTTTGCCCACGGCCTGCGAAACCAAAGCCGTTAACGGCGAATACAGATTTAACGTTGTTTTTCTCTTTGGTGAGATAGTAGTTGGTCATCTCATCGAGAACTTTCTGCGTCCGCTCCTGGGTCGCACCGGCGGGTAACTGCGCCATGCTCAGAAAGACCCCCTGATCTTCATCTGGCAGGAACGAGCTGGGCAGACGAACAAACAGCCAGGCCATCCCGACAACGATGATCAGATACAGCACCAGATAACGACCGGTACTACGCAGGATATTGCCTACGCTATCGGTGTAATGGTGTGTACTCTTCTCGAACATGTTGTTGAACCAGCCAAAGAAACCTTTGGTTGCGCCGTGGCTGCCTTTCGCGACCGGCTTAAGCATGGTCGCGCACAGGGCCGGGGTCAGGATCAACGCGACCAGCACTGACAGCGCCATTGCGGAAACAATGGTGATGGAGAACTGACGATAGATAGCGCCGGTAGAACCGCCGAAGAAGGCCATCGGGATAAATACCGCGGACAACACCATCGCAATACCCACCAGCGCGCCCTGAATCTGTCCCATCGATCTTCGCGTGGCTTCTTTTGGCGGCAATCCCTCTTCGGACATGACACGCTCGACGTTCTCTACTACCACGATGGCGTCATCCACCAACAGGCCGATGGCGAGCACCATCGCGAACATCGTTAACGTGTTTATCGAGTAGCCGAATACCGAAAGCACGGCAAATGTCCCTAACAGCACCACCGGCACGGCGATGGTCGGAATTAACGTCGCGCGGAAGTTTTGCAGGAACAAGTACATGACCAGGAACACGAGAATGATGGCTTCTGCCAGTGTTTTCACCACTTCGTTAATTGAGATTTTCACGAATGGCGTGGTGTCATACGGGTAGACGATCTTCAGCCCTGAGGGGAAGAACGGTTCCATCTTTTTCAACTGTGCCCGAATAGCGCTGGCGGTATCCAGCGCGTTCGCGCCGGTCGCCAGTTTGATCCCCAGACCTGACGCTGGCTGGCCGTTGAATTTCGCAATGACGTCATAGCTTTCACCGCCCAGTTCAATTTTGGCGACATCACGCAGGCGAACCTGAGAACCATCCTGGTTGACTTTGAGCAGAATTTTACCGAACTCTTCCGTTGAGGTCAGACGCGTTTGCGCGATGATGGAGGCGTTCAATTGCTGGCCTTTCACTGGCGGCGTACCGCCAAGTTGGCCGGCGGCGACCTGAGCGTTTTGCGCGGTGATCGCGCTAATGACATCCACCGGGGTAAGCTGGAAGTTGTTCAGCTTGATGGGGTCCATCCAGATACGCATCGCGTACTGTGAACCAAACAGTTGCACGTCACCCACCCCTGGCGTACGGCTGATCGCGTCTTTCATGTTCGCCGCAACATAGTCAGAGATATCTTCCTGGGTCATGGTGCCGTTGGTGTTAATGACGCCCACGACCATCAGGAAGGAACTGGATGACTTCTCAACGCTAACCCCCTGCTGTTGAACTTCCTGAGGCAGCAGCGGCATAGCCAGTTGCAGTTTGTTCTGCACCTGCACCTGGGCGATATCGGCATTCGTCCCGGACTCGAATGTCAGAGTGATTTGCACGGTACCTGTGGAGTCACTGTTTGAGGACATGTACATCAGGTTATCGATACCGTTCATGTTCTGCTCGATAACCTGCGTTACCGTATCCTGTACGGTTTTCGCATCTGCGCCAGGGTAGGTCGCGGAGATCGTCACCGCCGGCGGCGCAATCGTTGGATATTGCGCAACCGGCAGTTTGAGGATCGCAAGCCCCCCTGCCAACATGATAATGATGGCGAGCACCCACGCAAAGATAGGGCGATCGATAAAGAAATTAGACATGTCTTAACGGCTCCTGTTTAAGTTAAGACCTGGTTTATTCTGACTGAGCGTTGCCTGCGGCTTGCTGTTTATCGTCAGAAACGACTTCCTGCGCTTTCACCTGTACGCCTGGTTTGACTTTTTGCAGGCCGGTGACAATTAAGCGATCGCCCGTTTTTAATCCTTTGGTGACCAGCCATTTATCGCCAATTGCCTGAGTGGTTGTAATCTGGCGGACCTCGACTTTATCGCCTTCACCAACAACCATCGCGCTCGCATCGCCACGAGGGGTTCGGGTTACGCCCTGTTGAGGAACCAGCAATGCATCAGGATTAACGCCTTCTTCCAGGCGTGCGCGGACGAACATACCTGGCAACAGGGTGTGATCAGGGTTCGGGAAGATCGCGCGTAGTGTAATAGAGCCGGTCGTCTGGTCGACGGTGACGTCGGAGAACTCCAGCGTCCCGACCTGCGGATATTTCACACCGTCGCTCGTGACCAGCTCAACTTTCGCTTTGCCGTTTTCCTGCTGCAACTGGCCGCTGGCCAGTTCCTGTTTCAGGCGCAGAAAATCATTGCTCGATTGGGTCACGTCGACATAGATAGGATCTAACTGCTGTACAGTCGCCAGCGCGGTAGTTTGGCCGTTTTGTACCAGAGCGCCTTCCGTCACCGTCGATTTGCCAATACGGCCGCTAATCGGAGAGGTGACTTTGGTGTACGCCAGATTGATGCGCGCGGTTTCTACTGCGGCCTTGGCGGCGACGACGGCGGCATCGCTCTGCTGAGCGGTTGCCACGGCGGTATCGTAATCCTGCTGGCTAATGTATTTAGTCCCTAACAGTTTTTGATAACGTTTAACCGTCAATCGGTCTATATTCGCCGCTGCCTGCGCTTTTGCTAAATCGCCTTTCGCGCTTTCGTAGGTGGCCTGATAGGTCGCTGGATCAATTTGATAAAGAGACTCGCCTGCCTTGATATCACTGCCTTCAATGAAGTTACGCTTGAGAATAATACCGCTCACCTGGGGACGAACTTCCGCAACGCGGTAGGCGCTGGTACGGCCTGGCAGTTCTGTAGTGATTTGTAGAGGAGCAGATTTGAGAGTCACAACACCGACTTCCGGCATTTGCTGGGCTCCTTGCTGCGCCGGTTTATCATCACATCCTGTTAGCGCTAAGCTGCCTGAGAGCATCAGAACGACCGCCAGAGGCCTAAACCCTCTGTTTTTGTTCATATGTAAACCTCGAGTGTCCAATTTCAAATTGTTCAGTGGCTCAACTGACCACAAACCCACTACTGTGTTTCTATTATGGTCATGCTATGGTACATGCTTTCTATGGTCACGTTATGGTACATACATTCACAAATGCATGTAAACGTAACCTCTGTAAACTCACCGACCTATGGCACGAAAAACCAAACAACAGGCGCTTGAGACCCGGCAACAAATTCTTGATGCCGCCCTGCATCTCTTTTCGCAGCAAGGGGTATCTTCTACCTCGCTGGCGGCAATTGCAAAAGCCGCCGGGGTGACGAGGGGTGCTATCTACTGGCATTTCAAAAATAAATCAGATTTATTTAATGAAATATGGTTACTTTCAGAAGCAAATATTAATGATCTCGAAGTTGAGTATCGGGCAAAATTTCCCAACGATCCACTGTCAGTTGTCCGCGAGATCTTAGTGTATATCCTTGAAGCAACGGTGACAGAGAAACGTCGGCGGTTGATGATGGAAATTCTCTTCCATAAATGTGAATTCGTGGGTGAAATGGTCACGCTTCAACAAGCACAGCGTAGTCTATGTCTTGAGAATTACGAGCGTATCGAACAAACGCTGAAGGAATGCATTGCGGCGAAACTGTTGCCGGACAATTTGCGCACCCGCCGGGCGGCGATTTTAATGCGTAGCTACCTTTCCGGTCTGATGGAAAACTGGCTGCTGGCGCCGAATGCATTCGATCTGCAAAAAGAAGCGCGGGAATATGTCGTGACGCTGCTTGAAATGTATCAATTTTGCCCTTCATTACGGTGTCCTGAAGGTTCAGGCGATTAAGCCGGCTGGCGAGACAGGGGGGGAATTTTTCCTGCTGTCTGCCGCTATTCGCGCGGTGTCAGAAGTGCTATTCTGCGCGCTGCGACGATCCCCGGTATTCTCCGGCTTTTGCAACCACTCATGTTAACACTATGCTGCACACTATCCGTTGGCGAAACGCCCTGTCTGCGTTCATTATTACCCTGATTTTTTTTGTCAGCCTGAGTCGCATTAATCAAGCGATTGCGGCTGATTTACCTGAGCGATCTGAAGTCCAGAGCCAGCTCAATACGTTGAACAAGCAAAAAGAGCTGACCGCGCAGGACAAGCTGGTTCAGCAAGATCTGACCCAGACCCTGGAAATCCTCGATAAAATTGAACACGTAAAGTCGGAAACGGCACAATTGCGTCAGAAGGTCGCGCAGGCGCCGGCAAAAATGAATCAGGCTATCAATAGCCTGAATGCATTGAGTGATGTGCCTGATGATGAAACCACGCGTAAAACGTTGAACACCTTGTCGCTGCGCCAGCTGGAGTCGCGCGTCTCTGAGATGCTGGATGATTTGCAAAACGCGCAGAACGATTTGGCGGCTTATAACAGCCAGTTAGTCTCCCTGCAGACGCAGCCGGAGCGTGTGCAAAATGCGATGTATTCAGCGTCGCAGCAGTTGCAACAGATCCGTAACCGCCTGAATGGTACCTCTGCAGGGGAGGAGGCGTTACGCCCCAGTCAGCAAAATTTGCTGCTGGCGCAGCAGGCGTTACTGAATGCGCAGATAGACCAACAGCGCAAAAGCCTGGAGGGCAACACTGTGTTGCAGGATACCCTGCAAAAACAGCGTGATTATGTCACCGCTAACAGCAACCGTCTGGAGCACCAGCTTCAGCTATTGCAGGAAGCGGTTAACAGTAAGCGCTTGACGCTCACTGAAAAGACCGCTCAGGAAGCGGCGTCGCCGGATGAAACCGCGCGTATTCAGGCTAACCCGCTGGTGAAACAAGAACTGGATATAAACCATCAGCTTAGCGAAAGGCTTATTTCGGCGACGGAAGACGGTAATCAGCTGGTTCAGCGTAATATCAAAGTGAAAACCTGGCTCGATCGGGCGCTGCAATCGGAGCGCGATATTAAAGAGCAGATCTCCGTGCTGAAAGGCAGCCTGTTGCTGTCGCGTATTCTTTATCAACAGCAGCAAACCCTGCCTTCCGCAGAGGAACTGGGCGATATGACCAATCGTATCGCCGACCTGCGTCTGGAACAGTTTGAGATTAATCAGCAGCGTGATGCGTTATTCCAGAGCGATGCGTTTGTCGCGAAGATGGAAGACGGTCATAGTAGCGATGTGAATCCCGAGGTGCACGATGCGCTTCTGGAAATTGTTGATATGCGCCGGGAACTGCTCGATCAGTTGAACAAACAGCTGGGTAATCAACTGATGATGGCGATTAACCTGCAGGTGAATCAGCAGCAGTTAATCAGCGTTTCGACGAACCTGAAAGCCATCCTGACTCAGCAGATTTTTTGGGTAAACAGCAATCGACCGATGGACTGGGAATGGATTAAAGCGTTCCCTGAAGCGCTGAATGACCAGTTTAACTCAATGAAAATTAAAGTGAACTGGGAAAAGGCCTGGCCTTCCGTCTTTATCGCGTTTCTTGCCGGTTTGCCGCTGCTGCTGATTGCCGGGCTTATTCGCTGGCGTCTGCAGTGGCTAAAAGCGTATCAGGCGAAACTGGCGTCGCAGGTCGGGCAACTGCGCAATGATACCCAGCTCCATACGCCGAAAGCGATTCTGATTGATCTGATCAGAGCATTACCTGTGGTGCTGCTGATTCTGGCTATTGGCCTGATTTTGCTGACAATGCAACTAAATATCAGCGATTTGCTTTGGGCTTATAGTAAAAAGCTGGCATTTTTCTGGCTGGTATTTGGCCTGTGCTGGAAGGTGCTGGAAAAAGACGGCGTGGCGGTAAACCATTTTACGATGCCGTCACGATTAACCAGCCACTGGCGGCGACAGATTGTCCGCGTCAGCCTTGCTCTGCTGCCGTTAAACTTCTGGTCAGTCATGTCGGAACTGTCGCCGCTGCATCTAATGGATGATGTCATCGGGCAGTGCGTTATTTTCCTCAATCTGCTGCTGATTGCGGTGCTTGTTTTACCGATATGTCGGGAAAGCTGGCGCGATAAAGCGTCCCACAACCTTCGCCTTATCATCGTTACTGTACTGTCGATCGTACCTATCGCGCTTATGGTGCTGACGGCGACAGGCTATTTCTACACCACCCTGCGCCTCGCGGGCCGCTGGATTGACACCGTTTATCTGGTCATGCTGTGGAATCTGCTTTACCAGACTGTACTGCGCGGTCTGAGCGTCGCCGCCCGGCGTATTGCCTGGCGTCGCGCGCTGGCGCGCCGTCAGCACCTGGTCAAAGAAGGGGCCGAGGGCGCTGAGCCGCAGGAAGAACCCACCATTGCTCTGGAGCAGGTCAACCAGCAGACGCTGCGTATTACGATGCTGGTGATGATCGCGCTGTTTGCGGTGCTGTTCTGGGCAATCTGGTCCGATCTCATCACCGTTTTCGCCTATCTCGACAGCATTACGCTGTGGCACTACAACGCGACCGAGGCCGGGCGCAATGTTGTGAAAAGCGTCACGATGGGCAGTTTGTTGTTTGCCATTGTCGCCTTGATGGTGGCCTGGGCGCTGATTCGCAACTTACCTGGTCTGCTCGAAGTGCTGGTGCTCTCGCGGCTGAATATGCGCCAGGGGGCGTCATACGCAATTACCACGATCCTGAACTACGCCATTATTGTGATTGGCGCGATGACGGTATTTGGTTCACTCGGCGTCTCATGGGATAAATTGCAATGGCTGGCGGCGGCACTGTCGGTTGGTCTTGGCTTCGGCTTACAGGAAATTTTCGGGAACTTTGTCTCTGGTTTGATTATTTTGTTTGAACGCCCGGTGCGTATTGGCGATACGGTGACCATTGGCACGTTTTCCGGTACCGTCAGTAAGATTCGTATCCGTGCCACCACCATCACCGATTTTGACCGTAAAGAGGTCATTAT
The DNA here is from genome assembly GCF_043832615.1 of Klebsiella sp. KE9456. Lineage (NCBI taxonomy): Bacteria > Pseudomonadati > Pseudomonadota > Gammaproteobacteria > Enterobacterales > Enterobacteriaceae > Klebsiella > Klebsiella sp. KE9456. The sequence goes on along the minus strand of NZ_JBDYQK010000014.1, from coordinate 132,938 downwards.
TCCCAATAAGGCTTTCGTTACGGAGCGTTTGATCAACTGGTCGCTTTCCGACACCGTAACCCGCGTGGTGATCCGTCTTGGCGTGGCCTATGGTTCGGACCTCGATAAGGTGAAAGCGGTGCTACTGAAGGCGGCTCAGGAGCATCCGAAAGTGATGCAGGAGCCCGCGCCATCGGTCTTCTTTACTACCTTCGGCGCCAGCACGCTCGATCATGAACTACGCCTGTACGTGCGTGAACTGCGCGACCGTAGCTACGCGGTGGATGAGCTTAACCGCGCTATCGACCGTTTGTGTCGCGAGAATAATATCGATATCGCCTTCAACCAACTGGAGGTTCATCTGCGTAATGCAAAAGGCGATGAAGTGACAGAAGTGAAGCGTGACGGCCAGGATGGCGATGCCTCTCCGGTGATTGGCTAATGATGTCGTGAGGGGCGGCCGACGCGCCGCCTTCTCTATACTCAGCCATACTTCGGGTTGGCGTGCGTGGCTGCGCGTTTTCAGGTTTACACCGGCAAAAACACTCATCACCTGACAACGACATTGACACCCTTAATGCGCTGACCACTGACGGCTTCTGTGTTTATTACGAGGAGGATTCCGCGCTTTTTATTTTGTTTTCATAGTCCTGACGAACAATCTCCAGCGCGGCGAGTACGGTTTGCGCCGGGATCTTATTCTCTTCAAGCAGCATAATTAAATCGACCGCCAGTTTGACTTCCTCAGGCGCATTTTCCAGCGACATATCACCTCCTGCGGTTAGCGTGTTAAGCGGGCCAGCCTGGCTTCAATTTTTTCCAGCGCATCGCGACAGCGGGCTAAACGTCCGGCGTAGATCTCCACCTCTTTTGCCAGCCGATGCTGCTCTTCCGGACTCGTCGCTTGCGTCAGCTGGCGCTGACGATCGTTTCTCATGGCCAGCAATCGTCGTTCGTATTCCTGATGCTGTATACGTCTGCGCTGCCAACGATTAAGCATCGGTGAAGCGCTGTCCCAGGCGCGTAATGACCAGGTGGCTGTCTCCCGGCCGATCGCTGATATTTGGGCGACGAGACGTTCCGACAGCCAGGCGACTTGCGGTAGCTGCTGACGCTCGACCGCCTGTTGTAGCGCATTAAAGTGCGCTTTAGCCTCATCAAGATAAGCCTGCATTTGTGTGCTACGGGTACGGAACAACTGGCGATCAAACCGTGGACTGAGCGTCGTGTGATTGGCCAGCGGCGCAACCTGTGTTGCCAGATCCGCCAGTTGATGTTCCAGCGAATGTAAAAGCCGGGTCGTTTTCAAATAACGTCTCCCTCCTCTGATAAACAATTGTGCTACATTAGCCTCATCATCTTGATAACGATTCGCATTATGCCTCGAATTATTTTAATCATCATTGGCTGGCTGGCGGTAGTGCTGGGGACGCTGGGCCTGTTTTTACCTTTACTGCCAACGACGCCGTTTATTCTGCTCGCTGCGTGGTGTTTTGCCCGCTCGTCGCCGCGCTTTCACCATTGGCTTTTGTATCGCTCATGGTTTGGCGGCTACCTGCGTCACTGGCAAAAATACCGCGCGATGCCGCCAGGCGCTAAGCCGCGGGCGGTGGCGATGATTCTGCTGACCTTTGCCATTTCCCTGTGGCTGGTTCATCTTACATGGGTGCGCATTTTACTGCTGCTTATTCTGGCCTGTTTGCTGATATTTATGTGGCGTATTCCGGTGGTTGATGCAAAACAACAAAAGCGCTGATGCGCAATAATGATGGTTGCAATTGACGCAGACAGACAGTAAATTCTGGCGTTTTCGAGTACGGGTAAACCCGGTCAAAGGTTAAACAAATGTTTCTTTGGCCAGGCTGATATGCCCGTGAGTAATACCGTTTTAATCAGGCATAAACTTATGACCGCGACTGCACAGCAGCTTGAATATCTGAAGAACAGCATCAAAAGCATCCAGGATTACCCGAAGCCGGGCATCCTTTTCCGGGATGTCACCAGCTTGCTGGAAGACCCGAACGCTTACGCGCTCAGCATTAATCTGCTGTCCGAGCGTTATAAAGACGCGGGTATTACTAAAGTGGTGGGCACCGAGGCGCGTGGTTTCCTGTTTGGCGCACCGGTTGCGCTGGCGCTGGGCGTCGGTTTTGTTCCGGTACGCAAGCCGGGTAAGTTGCCGCGTGAAACTATCGCTGAAAGCTATGAGCTGGAGTACGGCACCGACCAGCTGGAAATCCACGTCGATGCCATCAAACCGGGCGATAAGGTGTTGGTGGTTGACGATCTGCTGGCGACCGGCGGCACGATTGAAGCGACCGTGAAGCTGATCCGCCGTCTGGGCGGTGAAGTGCATGACGCGGCCTTTATTATCAATCTGTTCGATCTGGGCGGCGAGCAGCGTCTGGAGAAACAGGAGATTAATAGCTATAGTCTGGTTCCTTTCCCGGGACACTGATTCAGGCTACCTTATTTGCCATTTCGGCCCCGGTCAGGCCTGACAAAACGTATTTGCGTTTTGAATACCCAAAAGGGTGAGCGTAGCGAATAAATCCTCACGTATGACCTGTACGCTCAGGCTTTTGCGTGCTGTCCGTCACCTGACTGGCTGCCACGATAAGGCCTGAATCTAACCTGGCAACCTCGCTGTATTTGCGAGGTTGTGTTAGCATTCCCCCTATGTATCCACCTTCCAGCGTTTCAGAGTTAGCCCATGAGTTATCAGGTCCTGGCCCGTAAATGGCGCCCACAAACCTTTGCTGACGTTGTCGGCCAGGAACATGTGTTGACCGCACTGGCGAACGGCTTGTCGTTAGGGCGTATTCATCACGCGTATCTTTTTTCCGGTACCCGCGGCGTCGGTAAAACCTCTATCGCCCGTCTGCTGGCGAAAGGGCTAAACTGCGAAACCGGTATTACCGCCACGCCGTGCGGCGTCTGTGATAACTGCCGTGAAATCGAGCAGGGGCGCTTTGTCGATCTGATTGAGATCGACGCCGCCTCGCGCACCAAAGTCGAAGATACCCGCGACCTGCTGGATAACGTTCAGTACGCGCCAGCCCGCGGTCGCTTCAAAGTTTATCTGATCGATGAAGTCCACATGTTGTCGCGCCACAGCTTCAACGCGTTGTTAAAAACGCTGGAGGAGCCGCCCGCGCACGTTAAATTCCTGCTGGCGACCACCGATCCGCAAAAGCTGCCGGTGACCATTCTTTCCCGGTGTTTGCAGTTCCATCTGAAGGCGCTGGACGTTGAGCAAATTCGCCATCAGCTGGAGCATATTCTCGGCGCGGAGCAGATTGCTTTTGAACCGCGGGCGCTGCAATTACTGTCACGCGCGGCGGACGGCAGCCTGCGCGATGCGTTAAGTCTGACCGACCAGGCAATCGCCAGCGGCGACGGCCGTCTGACGACCGAGTCCGTTAGCGCCATGCTTGGCACTCTTGACGACGATCAGGCGCTTTCGCTGATTGAGGCGCTGGTTGCCGCCGACGGCGAGCGCGTGATGGCCGGCGTCAATGAGGCGGCCGCGCGTGGCGTGGAGTGGGAAGCCTTACTGGTTGAGATGCTTAGCCTGTTGCACCGTATTGCCATGGTTCAGCTCTCGCCCTCGGCGCTGGGCGCCGATATGGCTGTCGTGGAACTGCGGATGCGCGAGCTGGCGCGCACGGTGCCGCCAGGCGATGTCCAGCTGTACTATCAAACGTTGTTGATTGGCCGTAAAGAGTTGCCCTATGCGCCGGACAGGAGAATGGGGGTCGAAATGACGCTGCTACGCGCGCTGGCCTTTCATCCGCGCCTGCCGCTACCGGAGCCGGAAACGCCACCGGCGCGGGTTACTCCGGCCGCCCCTGTCGCGCAGGTTGCCCCGGCACCCGTTGGACAGCCGCCGCAGAATCTGCCGCAGACCACCAGCCAGGTGCTGGCGGCCCGCAGCCAGCTACAGCGCAGCCAGGGAGCGCCCCGCTCAAAAAAGAGTGAACCGGCAGCCGCTTCCCGCGCGCGGCCGGTGAATAACGCCGCGCTTGAACGACTGAGTTCGATTACCGAGCGCGTGCAGGCGCGCCCGGCGGCAGCGGCTCTGGAACAGGCTCCGACGAAGAAAGAAGCCTATCGCTGGAAAGCGACGACGATTGTCGAAGCAGTAAAAGAAGAGGCGGCAACGCCGAAAGCGCTGAAAAAGGCGCTGGAGCATGAGAAAACGCCGGAACTGGCAGCGAAACTGGCCGCGGAAGCGATTGAACGCGATCCGTGGGCGGCGCAAATTAGCCAGCTCTCCCTGCCGAAGCTGGTGGAACAGGTGGCATTAAACGCCTGGAAAGAGGAGAACGGCAATACGATTTGTCTGCATCTGCGGACTGCGCAGCGACACCTCAACTCTGCTGGCGCGCAGCAAAAGCTGGCGGAAGCATTGAGTGCTCTAACGGGCTCGACGGTTGAACTGACCATCGTTGAAGATGATAATCCCGCGGTGCGCACGCCGCTGGAGTGGCGTCAGGCGATTTATGAAGAGAAACTCGCGCAGGCGCGTGAGTCGATTGTTGCGGATAACAACATTCAGACGCTACGTCGATTCTTTGACGCGGAACTGGATGAAGAGAGTATTCGCCCCATTTGATCGTAAGCGTGGCTTGCGATTGTAAACCATCAAGAGAGAGAGCTTATGTTTGGAAAAGGCGGCCTGGGTAACCTGATGAAGCAAGCCCAGCAGATGCAAGAAAAGATGCAGCAGATGCAGGAAGAAATCGCCAGACTGGAAGTCACCGGCGAGTCTGGCGCGGGGCTGGTGAAAGTGACCATTAATGGCGCCCACAACTGCCGTCGCGTGGAAATCGACCCAAGCCTGCTGGAAGATGACAAAGAGATGCTGGAAGATCTGGTCGCTGCGGCGTTCAACGATGCGGCGCGTCGTATTGAAGAGACCCAGAAAGAGAAGATGGCGTCTGTTTCTTCCGGTATGCAACTGCCGCCTGGCTTTAAGATGCCGTTCTGATGCAGACCAGTCCGCTGCTAACTCAGCTTATGGAAGCGCTGCGTTGCCTGCCGGGCGTTGGCCCGAAGTCAGCGCAGCGCATGGCGTTTACCCTGCTGCAGCGTGACCGCAGCGGCGGGATGCGCCTGGCGCAGGCGCTCACCCGGGCGATGTCGGAAATTGGTCACTGCGCCGATTGCCGCACCTTTACTGAACAAGAGGTGTGCAATATTTGCAGTAATCCTCGACGTAAAGAAAATGGCCAGATCTGTGTGGTAGAAAGTCCGGCGGACATCTACGCCATTGAGCAGACCGGCCAGTATTCCGGGCGCTACTTCGTGCTGATGGGGCATCTGTCGCCGCTTGACGGCATCGGGCCGGATGATATCGGTCTCGATCGTCTGGAGCAGCGTCTGGCGTCAGAATCGCTCAGCGAAGTGATCCTCGCCACCAACCCGACGGTGGAGGGAGAAGCGACCGCCAACTTTATTGCCGAGCTTTGCGCGCAATATGGCGTGGAGGCCAGCCGTATTGCTCACGGTGTGCCGGTGGGCGGTGAGCTGGAAATGGTCGACGGCACCACGTTGTCCCACTCCCTTGCCGGGCGTCACAAGATTCGTTTTTAACCAAACGGAGGTGCTTTTTGGGGCCTCCGCTTGAAAATTTCCCTTTTTGTCCCCATCTCACCCTCAACGGTTTTTTTACCATTAACAATGGCATTGTTGAGGTTGATTTAGATGAAAGGACAAGAAACTCGTGGTTTTCAGTCAGAGGTAAAACAGCTTCTGCACCTGATGATCCATTCTCTTTATTCCAATAAAGAAATTTTCCTGCGTGAGCTGATTTCCAACGCCTCTGATGCGGCCGATAAGCTGCGTTTCCGCGCGCTGTCCCAGCCGGATCTGTACGAGGGGGATGGTGAGCTGCGCGTGCGTGTTTCATTTGATAAAGACAACCGCACCCTGACCATCGCCGATAACGGTATCGGCATGAACCGTGATGAGGTCATTGATCATCTCGGTACTATCGCCAAGTCCGGCACCAAAGCATTCCTTGAGTCCATGGGGTCTGACCAGGCGAAAGACAGCCAGTTGATCGGCCAGTTTGGCGTCGGCTTCTATTCGGCGTTTATTGTCGCTGATAAAGTGACCGTACGCACCCGTGCGGCGGGTGATAGCGCGGAAAACGGCGTATTCTGGGAATCCGCAGGGGAAGGAGAATACACCGTTGCTGATATCAGCAAAGCCGATCGCGGTACCGAGATTACGCTGCACCTGCGTGAAGGCGAAGATGATTTCCTCAACGACTGGCGCGTGCGTTCGATCATCAGCAAATACTCTGACCATATCGCGCTGCCGGTTGAAATTGAAAAGCGCGAAGAGGTTGACGGTGAAACCGTCATTTCCTGGGAGAAAATCAACAAAGCCCAGGCGCTGTGGACCCGCAATAAGTCGGAAATTAAAGACGACGAGTATAACGAGTTTTACAAACACATTGCTCACGACTATACCGACCCGCTGACCTGGAGCCACAACCGCGTGGAAGGTAAGCAGGAGTACACCAGCCTGCTGTACATCCCGTCTCAGGCGCCGTGGGATATGTGGAACCGCGATCACAAACATGGGCTGAAACTGTACGTACAGCGCGTCTTTATCATGGACGACGCCGAGCAGTTCATGCCGAACTACCTGCGCTTCGTGCGTGGTCTGATTGATTCCAACGATCTGCCGCTGAACGTTTCCCGCGAAATCCTCCAGGACAGCACCGTTACCCGCAACCTGCGCACCGCACTGACCAAACGCGCGCTGCAGATGCTGGAAAAACTGGCGAAAGACGATGCGGAAAAATACCAGACTTTCTGGCAGCAGTTTGGTCTGGTGCTGAAAGAAGGCCCGGCGGAAGATCATGCTAACCGGGAAACTATCGCTAAGCTGATGCGTTTTGCTTCCACGCATACGGATTCTTCTGCGCAAACCGTCTCTCTGGAAGAGTATATCTCCCGCATGAAAGAAGGGCAGGAGAAGATCTATTACATCACTGCCGACAGCTATGCCGCCGCGAAGAGCAGCCCGCATCTGGAACTGCTGCGTAAGAAAGGCATTGAGGTTCTGCTGCTTTCCGATCGCATCGACGAGTGGATGATGAGCTATCTGACCGAGTTCGACGGTAAGCCGTTCCAGTCAGTGGCGAAAGCCGATGAGTCGCTGGATAAACTGACAGATGAAGTTGATGAAAGCGCCAAAGAAGCGGAAAAAGCGCTTGAGCCGTTCGTTGAGCGGGTGAAAAAACTGCTGGGCGAGCGGGTGAAAGAGGTTCGTCTGACCCATCGCCTGACTGATACGCCGGCTATTGTCACCACCGATGCGGATGAGATGGGCACGCAGATGGCGAAACTGTTTGCCGCTGCGGGCCAGACCGTGCCGGAAGTGAAATATATTTTCGAACTCAACCCGGATCACGTTCTGGTGAAACGCGCGGCGGATACCCAGGATGAAACGCAGTTCAAAGAGTGGGTAGAACTGCTGTTAGATCAGGCGCTGTTCGCTGAACGCGGCACGCTGGAAGATCCGAACCAGTTTATTCGCCGTATGAACCAGTTGCTGGTATCCTGATAGCGGCGTCGTGATGCCGGATGCGACGCGTGAGCGTCCCGTCCGGCTTTACAGTTTGTTCAGGCCCGCCATTCGGTATTTTATTCCTCTCAAACCTGCTCTTTTCTTATTCTTATCCCGTTAACCGTTTCAGCGTCGGGCGCCTTCCTTGAGCGAGTTGCGTGATGGTGGTATCGTTTAGCGCTTTTTTTAAAAAATATCGACAACCTTTAAGGGGATTTTCGTAATGCGTATCATTCTGCTTGGCGCTCCGGGCGCGGGTAAAGGAACTCAGGCTCAGTTCATCATGGAGAAATACGGTATTCCGCAAATCTCCACAGGCGACATGTTGCGTGCCGCGGTGAAATCAGGCTCCGAGCTGGGCAAACAAGCAAAGGACATCATGGACGCCGGTAAGCTGGTAACCGATGAACTGGTTATTGCCCTGGTGAAAGAGCGTATTACTCAGCAAGATTGCCGTAACGGCTTCCTGCTGGATGGCTTCCCGCGTACGATTCCGCAGGCTGACGCCATGAAAGAAGCGGGCATTGCGGTTGATTATGTTCTCGAATTCGATGTGCCGGACGAGCTGATCGTTGATCGTATCGTTGGCCGTCGCGTGCACGCGGCGTCAGGTCGTGTTTACCATATCAAATTCAATCCGCCGAAAGTGGAAGGAAAAGACGATGTGACCGGCGAAGCGCTGACCACCCGTAAAGACGATCAGGAAGAGACCGTGCGTAAGCGTCTGGTTGAGTATCATCAGATGACGGCGCCGCTGATTGGTTACTACCAGAAAGAAGCCGAAGCGGGCAACACGCAGTATGCGAAAGTCGATGGCACCAAAGCAGTAGCCGAAGTACGTGCCGAACTGGAAAAAATCCTCGGTTAAGTTTTAGCGTGGTTAATGTTAATGCCGGATGGCGGTGTAATCACCCTATCCGGCCTACGATTTTCTTGTCGGCCTGATAAGCGCAGCGCCATCAGGCAAATTCTCATCTTACCTCTCGCAGCAATTAGTTTTTCTTCCTCGCTTTTCCGCTACAATTATCAACAATTTGAATCAATAAGAGGCGGTAATGCATCAGACGAAAACCGGTATCCTGCTGGCTAACCTTGGCACTCCCGATGCCCCAACTCCTGAAGCGGTTAAACGCTATCTGAAGCAATTTTTAAGCGATCAACGCGTGGTGGATACTTCTCGTCTGCTGTGGTGGCCGCTGCTGCGGGGCGTGATATTGCCGCTGCGCGCGCCACGGGTGGCTAAGCTGTACCAGTCTATCTGGATGGCGGAGGGCTCTCCGCTGATGGTCTACAGTCGTCAGCAACAGCAGGCGCTGGCGGCATGTCTGCCGGATACGCCGGTTGCGCTGGGGATGAGCTACGGTTCGCCGTCGCTGGAAAGCGCAGTGGATGAACTGCTGGAGCAGGGGGTTGACCATATTGTGGTGCTGCCGCTCTATCCGCAGTACTCCTGTTCTACCGTGGCGGCGGTTTGGGACGAACTGGGACGTATTTTCGCCAAAAAACGGTCAATCCCCGGAATCTCTTTTATTCGCGATTACGCTGATGATATGGATTATATTCACGCGCTTGCCGCCAGCGTTCGCGCTTCGTTTGTGGCGCATGGTGAGCCGGATATACTCCTGCTCTCCTATCATGGGATCCCGCAGCGTTATGCCCGGCAAGGGGATAGCTATCCTCAGCGTTGTCGTGATACCACCCGAGAACTGGTTTCAGCCCTCGGACTGCCGCATGAACAGGTCATGATGACCTTCCAGTCGCGTTTTGGTCGGGAGCCCTGGTTAACGCCTTACACCGACCAGACGCTGAAAATGCTCGGTGAGAAGGGGGTCCGGCATATTCAGGTTATTTGTCCTGGATTTGCCGCTGATTGTCTGGAAACGCTGGAGGAGGTCGCCGTGCAGAACCGGGAAATTTTTCTTACCGCCGGTGGGCAGAAATATGAATATATTCCGGCACTTAATGCGGATTCCGCACATATTGAAATGATGGTCAACCTGACGGCGAAATATCGCTGATCGCGCGTGGTGAGGGGAGTATGCTACTATTCCCCGCTTGTTCACTGCCAATAAATCACCACTATGAAATTTCCCGGTAAACGTAAATCCAAACACTACTTTCCCGTCAACGCTCGCGATCCGCTGCTAAAACAAATTCAGCCGGACAATGAATCCAGCGTCGCCTGGGTCGTCGGCATCGATCAAACGTTGGTGGATATAGAAGCGAAAGTGGATGAAGCGTTTATCGTACGCTACGGCCTGAGCGCCGGACACTCCCTGGTGATTGAAGATGATGTTGCCGAGGCGCTGTATCAGGAGCTGGTACGCGATGATCTGATTACCCACCAGTTTGCCGGTGGCACGATTGGCAACACGTTGCACAACTACTCGGTGCTGGCGGATGACCGCTCGGTTCTGCTTGGCGTGATGTGTCGCAATATTGAAATTGGCGGTTATGCTTACCGTTATCTGTGTAATACCTCCAGCCGTACCGATCTGAACTACCTGCAAGGCGTGGATGGGGCGATTGGCCGTTGTTTTACGCTGATTAGCGATTCCGGCGAGCGTACTTTTGCCATCAGTCCTGGCCATATGAATAAACTGCACCCGGGCAGCATCCCGGAAAGCGTTATCGCCGGCGCTTCCGCGCTGGTGCTGACGTCTTATCTTGTGCGCTGCAAACCGGGCGAGCCGATGGCGGACGCGACGATGAAAGCCATTGAGTATGCGAAAAAGCACGATGTGCCGGTGGTTCTGACGCTGGGCACCAAATACGTTATCGCCGATAACCCGGACTGGTGGCAGCAGTTCCTCAAGGAGCATGTGTCGATTCTGGCGATGAATGAAGAGGAAGCGGAAGCGCTGACCGGCTTGTCCGATCCACTGCTGGCTGCCGATAAGGCGCTGGAGTGGGTGGATCTGGTACTGTGTACCGCCGGGCCTGCCGGGCTTTATATGGCGAGTTTTACCGAGGATGAGGCGAAGCGAAAAACGCAGCATCCGCTGCTGCCCGGGGCTATCGCCGAGTTTAACCAGTATGAATTCAGCCGCGCGATGCGTTATCAGGATTGCGTTAATCCACTGCGCATTTATTCGCATATTGCCCCGTATATGGGCGGGCCGGAGAAGATCATGAATACCAACGGCGCGGGCGACGGCGCGCTGGCGGCGCTGTTGCATGATGTCACCGCCAACAACTATCACCGTAATAACGTGCCAAACTCCAGCAAGCACAAATGCAAATGGCTGACCTATTCATCCCTGGCGCAGGTGTGTAAATATGCTAACCGTGTAAGCTATCAGGTACTGAATCAGCATTCGCCGCGCCTGACTCGCGGCCTGCCGGAACGGGAAGACAGCCTGGAAGAGGCTTACTGGGATCGTTAAGTTGTATTTTCCGGCGGCGTTACGCTTACCGGGCCAGGGAGGGGGGACGTTTACCCCGTCACTACCTCTCCTGCTGGCGGCGTTTCAAGCAGTTGCAGCATTGCGCGGGCAATTTCCCGCTCGCCCATCACCACCTGGTTGGCCCCACGTTCAACAATGTACTCCACTTCATCGTCATAATGGGCGCGGGCGATGATCTCGATATGCGGGCACTTATCACGCGCAGAAGCAACGATTTCCCCGGCTTCGTAGCCATTAGGGATGGTTAGCAGCAGCCAGCGGGCGCAGTCCAGATGCGCCAGATTCATAATCTCTTCGTTGGCGGCATTACCCAATACCGCGCGAATTCCCCTGGCGCGAAGCTCATCTACGCGCGTACGCGATGTTTCGATAACCACCAGCGGTATTCCCTGGGACATCAGTTTTTCACCGAGCAGGCTGCCAACGCGACCAAAACCCACCAGCAGCGCGTGATTACAAATATCAACCGGGATCTGCTTCTCTTCTTCCAGCACCTCTTCCAGCGTCTGGTCGTCCAGCGTTTCGGTTTTATCGAGGTATTTTTCCAGCAGAGTGAATAACACCGGGTTGAGCATGATTGAGATAATCGCGCCGGCAAGGACCAGATTCTGCCCGGCCTGCGGCAGCAGATTCAGCATCATCCCCAGCCCCGCGAGGATAAAAGCGAATTCACCGATTTGCGCCAGGCTGGCGGCGATCGTCAGCGCAGTACGCGGTGAGTGGCCAAACATTCGCACCAGAAAGAAAGCGGCGGCTGATTTACCAAAGATAATGATTGCCAGCGTTCCCAGTACCGCCAGCGGTTGTTCCACCAGAATCATCGGGTCAAACAACATGCCCACAGAAACAAAGAACAGCACAGCGAACGCATCGCGCAGAGGCAGAGTATCGTGGGCCGCGCGATGGCTGAGTTCGGATTCATTGAGCACCATGCCGGCGAAGAAGGCGCCCAGGGCGAAGGAGACATCAAACAGCTCAACCGCGCCGAAGGCAATGCCAAGCGCCAGCGCCAGCACCGACAGCGTAAACAGCTCGCGAGAGCCGGTTGCGGCGCTACGTGACATAATCCACGGTACCAGGCGGCGGCCCACCAGCATCATTATCGCGATAAAAGCGACGACTTTACCGATGGTGATACCCATGTCGACGGCCAGCGAAGCCAGACCAACATCGCCTTTCTCCGCCATGCCAGCGACGGCGGGGAGCAGAACCAGCGTCAGCACCATCACCAGATCTTCAACGATCAGCCAGCCGATAGCGATTTGCCCGCGCTGGCTATCAATAAGCTGACGTTCTTCCAGCGCGCGCAGCAGCACCACGGTACTGGCGGTGGAAAGACAGAGGCCAAAAACGATACCGATCATCAACGACCAGCCCAGTATTGTAGAGAGCGCCATGCCTAATAGTGTCGCCACGGCTATCTGGGCGATTGCGCCAGGAATGGCGATGGCTTTTACCGCCATCAAATCTTTTAAGGAGAAATGCAGGCCGACGCCAAACATCAGCAGGATCACGCCAAGCTCGGCCAGTTCCGGCGCAAGTTTGGTATCCGCGACAAAACCGGGGGTGAATGGCCCTGCAAGAACGCCCGCTAACAGATATCCCACCAGAGGAGAAATGCGTAGTTTATTGGCAATCATGCCGAGTATAAAAGCGAGCACAAGGCCGCCAACAATGGTGGTAATAAGCGGGGTGGCGTGATGCATTCCGTCTCCTTGCAGTGGTGAGTTAATCCATTTTCGGTATAGATACCCGTCATATTTCAATTGGCATGGATGTCGCAATTACTCGCCCGATTCCTGGGGCTCCCCAATGCGATCTGGCCATATCCAGCAAGCTCCTGAGGACCTTTGCGCCACGGTGAGGTGCCAGCCATTCTGAGGTGGCGTTTGCCCGCTTCAAACACGGTTATCCGCGTTAGTTGCCCTGCGACTCGAATGATTCAGGGTATAAAACCAAAAAGCCCGAGTAATAGTTTATGACAATTCCGATTGTTTTGTTTATGAATAATTATTGAATTTTATAGAAAAATGGGATTGACATGAAAAAAAGCACAGAACGTAAAATGGCAGCAGGTTATGCAGGATGACGCCGGTAGAGTAAGAGATTGTGGCAGCCAAAGTTTCACTTTGGCTGCCGGATAATCATGACTTTTGATGGTTATTAGGGAGAAATATCGTCAGGATGCCGAGAAGTGGCAGGAAAGCGCAGATTTTATAGACCAGTTCGATACCCGTATGGTCAGCTAAAAGCCCCAGTACGGCGGCGCCAAGGCCGCCCATGCCAAAAGCGAAACCGAAAAACAGACCAGAAACCATGCCAATCCGGCCCGGCAGCAGCTCCTGAGCATAGACCAGAATAGCGGAAAAGGCCGACGCGAGGATAAAACCAATAATCACCGTTAAAATACCGGTCCATTCCAGACTGGCGTAGGGTAAAACAAGGGTAAATGGCGCTACGCCGAGAATAGAGCCCCAAATAACATATTTACGGCCAATCTTGTCGCCAACAGGCCCGCCAATCACCGTTCCTGCGGCCACCGCAAACAGGAAGGCAAACAGATGAATCTGGGCATTTTGTACGGATAATCCAAATTTTTGCATCAGATAAAAGGTGTAATAGCTGCTGATGCTCGCCAGATAGAAATATTTCGAGAAAATAAGTATTAGCAGGACGCAAACGGCGAGAATTACTTTGTTTTTAGGCAGCGGATTGACAATCACCGCCTTTGGTTTGCCTTTATTCATACGATGCTGCGCGGCATACCAGCGACTGATTTGCGCCAGCACCACGATAGCCAGCAGCGCCGCGAGAACGAACCAGCCAACGTTAGCTTTGCCATATGGCGCGATAATAATCGCGGCGAGCAGTGGGCCTAAAGAACTGCCAAAATTTCCGCCAACCTGGAATATCGACTGCGCGAGGCCATGGCGTCCGCCTGAAGCCATGCGCGCCACGCGCGAGGATTCAGGATGGAAGACCGACGAGCCGGTACCGACCAGTGCAGCGGCCAGCAGAACCATTCCGAAGCTCCCGGACATCGCCAGCAGCACCAGACCGCTCAGCGTAAAACACATCCCTACCGGTAGCGACCACGGCATCGGATGTTTGTCGGTCAGGTAGCCGACAACGGGTTGCAGGAGCGACGAGGCCAACTGAAAGGTGAGTGTGATCATCCCGATCTGCACGAAGGTTAAGGAAAACTCTGCCTGCAGCAGCGGGTAGATCGCCAAAATTAACGACTGGATCATATCGTTTAGCAAATGAGAGAGGCTGATTGCGCTGAGAATGCCAAACGAAGTACGTGCTTTTTGCGGCGCAGTGGCAGGGCCGGGTAAGGGTTGTGCGGTCTGATTCATGGCCATAGGTTCACTTAACGGTTTTTTATAGAGGATGCAGGTGGAATTATTATCTGCCTAACATACCTGCCTCTGAGGTTTGAAGGAAGTCGCAATTCTGAAAACATATTTGTCTAATCGGCTAACTCGCTATACTTTCGGCATTTGTTACTAAGTCAGGGAGAGAAATATGCACTTTATGAAGCAGGGCGTCGCGCTGGCGCTAGTTACTGCATTATCGCTGGGGAGCCTGTCAGCGCAGGCCTATGAGCAGGATAAAACCTACAAAATTACCATCCTGCATACTAACGATCATCATGGCCACTTCTGGCGCAGCGATTACGGCGAATATGGCCTGTCGGCGCAAAAAACGCTGGTGGACAGTATCCGTAAAGAGGTCGCCGCAGAGGGCGGCAGCGTGCTGCTGTTATCCGGCGGCGATATTAATACCGGGGTGCCGGAGTCCGATTTACAGGATGCTGAGCCTGATTTTCGCGGGATGAACCTGATTGGCTACGATGCGATGGCGGTAGGCAATCACGAGTTTGACAATCCGCTTAGCGTACTGCGTCAGCAGGAGAAATGGGCGAAGTTTCCGTTTATCTCCGCCAATATTTACCAGAAAAGCACCGGCGAACGCTTGTTTAAGCCGTGGGTGCTGTTTAAACGCGGCGGGCTGAATATTGCGGTCATCGGCCTGACCACGGACGATACGGCTAAAATTGGTAATCCTGAGTATTTTACGGATATCGAATTTCGTAAACCAGCGGAAGAAGCCAGATTAGTCATTCAGGAGCTGCAGCAGAACGAAAAACCGGATGTCATTCTGGCGGCGACGCATATGGGCCATTATGACAACGGCGAGCACGGTTCAAATGCGCCCGGTGACGTTGAGATGGCGCGTAGTCTGCCGACAGGTTCGCTGGCGATGATTGTTGGCGGTCATTCTCAGGATCCGGTATGTATGGCGTCTGAGAATAAGAAGCAGGTGGACTATGTGCCGGGTAGCCCGTGCGCGCCAGACAAGCAAAATGGTATCTGGATCGTGCAGGCCCATGAGTGGGGGAAATATGTTGGCCGCGCTGATTTTGAATTCCGCAATGGCGAAATGAAGCTGGTGCACTATCAACTGATCCCGGTCAACCTGAAGAAAAAGATCACCTACGACAACGGCGAGAGCGAGCGCGTCCTCTATACTCCGCAAATCGCTGAAAACCCACGGATGCTTTCCCTGCTGACGCCCTTCCAGAACAAAGGCAAAGCGCAGCTACAGGTGAAAATCGGTAGTGTGAACGGGCATCTGGAAGGCGATCGGAGTAAAGTGCGCTTTGTGCAAACCAATATGGGGCGCCTGCTGCTGGCGGCGCAAATGGCGCGTAGTAACGCCGATTTCGCGGTCATGAGCGGCGGCGGGGTGCGGGATTCGATTGACGCGGGTGATATTACCTATAAAGACGTGCTGAAGGTGCAACCTTTCGGTAACGTGCTGGTGTATGTCGATATGAGCGGCAAGGAAGTGACGGAGTATCTGACCGCAGTGGCGCAGATGAAGCCGGATTCCGGCGCCTATCCGCAGTTTTCCAACGTTAGTTTTGTTGCCAAAAACGGCAAACTTGACGATCTGAAAATTAAAGGTGAACCGGTGGATCCGGAAAAAACTTATCGTATGGCGACGCTGAGTTTTAACGCCACTGGCGGCGATGGTTATCCGCATATCGATAGCAAACCCGGCTATGTGAATACCGGCTTCATTGATGCTGAGGTGTTAAAAGAGTATATCCAGAAAAACTCGCCGCTGGATGCGGCGGCCTATGAGCCGAAAGGCGAGGTTAGCTGGCAGTAATGTTTGCGGAATTCCCCGGCGGCGCAGCGCTGACCGGGGAAACTGGATGTCCGGGAACGATATCCGGGAACGATGTCTCACCCCAGCCCCCTTCCAGAAAGGGGGAACAGGGGCCCATACTCTATTTCCGGGGATTTTCTGCCGATAGTGAGCCGGATAAACAGTGACTAATCGCGCCGTGCGATATCGGCGAATTTTGCCTCAAGGATCTTCGCCAGATCGCTGGCTGCCAGTTCAATATCCAGCCCGCGTTTGCCGCCGGAAATATAAATGGTGGCAAACTCCTGAGCAGGCGCGTCAATGACCGTCGGCAGGCGCTTTTTCTGCCCGAGGGGGCTGATACCGCCCACCAGATAGCCGGTGACGCGCTGCGCCACCATCGGGTCTGCCATATCCACTTTCTTGGCGCCCAGGGCTTTTGCCACCTTTTTCAAATCTAACTGGCCAGCCACCGGGGTGACCGCGACGGCCAGATGTTTCATATCCCCGTTGACGGCTACCAGCAAGGTCTTATAGACCTGATCGGCGTTCAGTCCCAGCTTACGTACCACCTCATCGCCAAAATTGGTTTCGTTTGGATCGTGATCGTAACTGTGGATGTTAAAAGCGATTTTGTTTTTTTCGAGTAATTTTACGGCGGGAGTCATCGTTATCCTTCTTACCAACCGATTTAACGTGGCATAAGCATACGCCCGACGGCGGTCGAAAAAATAGTATCATCTTGCGCAATAGTGTTGGCAGTGATGGTCACTTTGAGCGACAATCGGACGATCCGGGGTGCGAACCCCGGGATAATAATAATGATGAAATTCCTCTTTGACGGGCCAATAGAAATATTGGCCATTTTTTTACGTCAACATATCCGGCAGATTCCCTTCACCGTACAAATGCAGCGCGCCGACGGCAACCACGTAGCGTCCCGGCGGCAGCGCCAGCAACGTTTCTCGCCAGGCCAGATTACGCTGGTGCATAAGGACGTCATACAGCGATTGGCTAAACGTTGTTGGTAGCGCGGTTGCATTGTTTGACGGCGGTTGTTCCAGCCACCAGCCGATCATCACCTGCAGCAGCCGGGCATTGGTACGCCAGTGGGTCAGGGTATCCTCCAGCAGCGCCAGCCCGCCATCGGGCAGATCCCGCAGCAGGGCAATCTGGTTATCGGCACCTTCCAGCTCCATCACTCTGATATTGTTTTCACGCGCCGCCATCAGCAGCTGATAATCAATACCGTAATGCGCTCTCAGCCCCAGTTTTTGCGCCTGAGTGGCCTGTAATACCATCGCCACCTGCCACAACGGTTGGCTGTCGAGCAGTGTAATGGCCAGGCCCATTTCCTCAGCGCGTGTTTTCAGTTCGGCAAACTGAGCCTCGCTCAGGCGTTCGGCGAGCGGTGGATAAGCGGGAAGGTTGCTGAACGGCGTCTCATTGCCGGTAATATCGGCCTCGACAATCAGCGCATCGGCCTGGCGGATCTTTTTCAACAGCCGGACGGGGGGCGACATATCGCGGGTGCCCATATGAATGCTGCCGACCAGGTGCAGATAGCGCTTGCCGGGAAGGGTGATATCCAGCGCGGGCCAGGAATAAGACGAACCGGCGACGGTTCGCCACAGCATTTTTATTCGATTTAACAGGCCCATACGTGCTCCGTAATGTAAGGGAACCATGCTAGCGCGCAGGGAACGGAGGCGCAAGAGGACTTATTGACCGCGGCTGAAGAACGGGATGCCCCGGCAGCGCAGTCGCTGACCGGGGAAGCTGGGTTATCGCTGTCTGCTGAGCGCTATGATTTTGGCTTAAAGCGCAGCAGTCGGTTGGCGTTGCTTACCACGGTAATTGAGGAGAGCGCCATGGCCGCGCCAGCCACCACCGGATTAAGTAGCGTTCCGGTCAGCGGCCAGAGGATCCCGGCGGCAATCGGAATACCCAAAGAGTTGTAAACAAACGCCCCCATCAGATTCTGCTTCATGTTACGCAGCGTCGCTTTTGATATTTCCAGCGCATCGGCGACCCCGTTCAGACTGTGGCGCATCAGCGTGATAGCCGCGGTTTCAATGGCGACATCGCTCCCGCCGCCCATGGCGATACCCACATCGGCCTGAGCCAGCGCGGGTGCATCGTTGATACCGTCGCCGACCATCGCTACCTGATGCCCCTGGCTTTGCAGGCGCTTAATGGCATCGGCTTTACCGTCGGGCAGAACCCCGGCAATCACTTCATCGATGCCTGCTTCTTTGGCGATGGCGTTGGCGGTGGTTGGGTTATCCCCGGTCAACATAACCAGGCGGTAGCCCTGACGATGCAGTCTGGCTAACGCCGCCACGCTATCTTCCCGTAGCGGATCGCGAATGGCGAACAGCGCCGCCGCCTGACCATCTATCGCCAGCAGTACCGGCGTCGCGCCCTGTGAAGCCTGGGCGGTCATTTCGCTTTCTAGTTCCGCGCTCGCCACGTTGTACTCATTAAGCAGTGCCTGGTTGCCGAGCAGCAGGTTGTGACCTTCGGTTTCGCCGCTGACGCCCAGCCCGCGCAGCGTGCGGAAGTTATTCACCGTCGGCAGTCGATCGTCCGCGGCTTTATCGAGGATTGCCCGCGCCAGCGGGTGGCTGGAGCCTTGTTCCAGAGACGCGGCCAGACGCAGCGCGGTGGTTTCATCGATAGCGGTGAACGTTTTTATCGCCACCACCTGGGGTTTACCTTCGGTCAGCGTACCGGTTTTATCAAAAACTAACGTATCCAGGGTACTGGCACGTTGCAGCGCATCGGCATCGCGAACCAGTACGCCATATTCCGCCGCGCGACCGACGCCGGAGATAATTGACATTGGCGTCGCCAGCCCCAGCGCACAAGGGCAGGCGATAATCAGTACCGTGGTGGCGATTACCAGGGTATAAACGATTTGCGGTGCCGGGCCGAAAAAGTACCAGATAGCGGCGCTGAACAGGGCAATCGCCACCACCGCCGGGACGAACACGGCGGAGATTCTGTCTGCCAGTTGGCCAATTTCCGGCTTACTGCTTTGCGCCTGGCGCACCATGCGGATAATCCGCGCCAGGGTGGTCTGGCTGCCGACGGCGCCGGCGGTAAACAGCACGCTGCCGTCCTGCACCACGGTCCCGGCATGAATGGTGTCGCCATCGCCTTTTTGCTGTGGCACCGGTTCGCCGGTGAGCATCGCTTCATCAAACCAGGCTTCGCCCTGGCTTATCACGCCGTCAACCGGGACACGATCGCCGGTGGTCAGGCGTAGCGTCATCCCTGACTGCACTTCCGCCAATGGCAGATCTTTTTCACCGTTGTCAGTGACGACCCGTGCTGACGGCGGCGTTAAATCGAGGAGTTTTTCCAGCGCTTTGGAAGAACGCTGACGCGCGCGAGCTTCCAGCATATGGCCGAGGTTGATCAGGCCGATAATCATCGCGCTGGCTTCATAATAGAGGTGGCGGGCTTCCATCGGGAACCACTGTGGCCACAGGTTGACGCTTATTGAGTAGAGCCAGGCGACTCCGGTGCCCAGCGCCACGAGGGTATCCATCGTCGCGGCGCCGTTTTTCAGGCTTTTCCAGGCGCTGCGGTAGAAATGGCCGCCAGCAAACACCATTACCGCCAGCGTGATAAGGCCGATAACCAGCCATAGTGAACGGTTGGCGTCGCTGACCATCATATTGTCGCCGATCATCCCCCAGCCCATCACCGGGATACCGACCAGCAGAGCGACGATGGCCTGCCAGCGGAAGCGTTTCATGGTGGCGACGGCGGTTTCCTGCTGACGTTCCCGGCGCTTGAGATCATCTTCGATGGCCTCGGCGCCATAGCCCGCTTTTTCCACCGCCTGGACTAATTCTGCGGCGGACGCGCTGCCCATCACCAGCGCAGTGCGTTCCGCCAGGTTGACCCGCGCCTGCGAGACGCCCGGAACCGCGGCAAGCGCGTTTTGTACCCGGGAGACACAGCTGGCGCAACTCATGCCGTTGATTAACAATTGTTGACTGTCATCCTCGGCATGGGCTGCCGGAAGCTCAGGGGCGGCCGCTGTCAGCGCTTCCGGCGGGGTTGATGATTCTGCCAGCGGTTTAGCCTTTGGGTGGCTGAGTGCCGCGCCGTATCCAGCCTGTTTAATGGTATCAATCAGCGCTTCCGCGCTGGCGCTGCCCGTGACATGGGCTTCGGTAATGGTTACCTCTGCCTGCTCAACGTCAGGGCGTTGCTCCAGGCTTTCTTTTACGCGTTTGACGCAGTGGCCGCAGGAGAGGCCATCAAGCGCCAGGTCGATAGTGTTAGACATAAATAACTCCTGAATAATTTTCCGGTTAATGATTGACCAGATCCACTCTTTCATCGAGTATTATCAAGGTTAAACCTTCCAGCAAGGGGAAGGTCAAGGAGGAAAAATGAATATTAGCGATGTAGCCAAAAAAACCGGCCTGACCAGTAAAGCGATTCGTTTTTACGAAGAGAAAGGGCTGGTGACGCCGCCACGACGGAGTGAAAATGGTTACCGTAGCTACAGCCAGCGGCATCTGGATGAACTGACTTTGTTACGGCAGGCGCGTCAGGTGGGGTTTACCCTGGAAGAGTGTCGCGAGCTGATATTTCTGTTTAACGATCCCTCGCGGCACAGCGCCGACGTTAAGCGGCGGACGCTGGAGAAAGTGGCGGAAATTGAACGTCATATCAGCGAGTTGCAAGGTATGCGCGCTCAGCTACTGGCGCTGGCGGATGCCTGTCCCGGCGATGACGGCGCGGATTGCCCGATAATCGATAATCTCTCCGGCTGCTGTCATCGCAAGGTAAAAGTTTAGCGTTTGACGGGAATTTCTCTGACCCGCAACGTAATTCCTTCGACGGCGACAACTTCGACTTTACTGCCGGCCATGAGATCGTCATCGGCAATGACTGGCCATGAGCTGTCGCCGACGCGCACATGCCCACGACCGTTGACCAGCGCGCTTTCCAGCGTAAAGCGACGCCCCAGCATCTGTTGGCCACGCTGATTGAGCTGCGCATCTGCCGGTTTCTGGCGTTTTACACGGTTACGCAACCAGCGTGACCACAGCCAGGCCGCCAGGAGTGTCAGCACGGCGAACAGCGTGCCCTGCCACTCCCAGCTAAACGGCAGCATCCAGGTCAACACGCCGGTAATCACCCCGGCGATACCGCTCCATAGCAAATAGCCGTTGCCGCCGAGCATTTCCGCCGCCAGCAGCAGCCCGCCGAGGCTGAGCCAGAAAATATGCGGATGGGCGATTATCATCTCAATCATGATTTTTTCCGCTCACTGGCGCTGTCCTTAATCAGTTCGGTAATCCCGGCGATTGAGCCCATCAGACTGCTGGCGTCAAGCGGCATCATGACCACTTTGCTGTTATTCGCGGAACCAATCTGCTGCAACGCTTCAGTGTATTTCTGGGCGACGAAGTAGTTCACCGCCTGGATATCTCCGGAGGCTATCGCATCGGAAACCATCTGGGTGGCGCGGGCCTCCGCTTCGGCGGAACGTTCACGCGCTTCCGCCTGCAGGAATGCGGACTGGCGTTCACCTTCCGCTTTCAGGATTTTTGACTGTTTTTCCCCCTCAGCTTTGACAATCTCCGCCTGGCGGATCCCTTCAGCTTCCAGAATATAGGCGCGTTTGGTTCGTTCCGCTTTCATCTGGGCGTTCATCGCGTCAATGAGTTCTGCCGGTGGACGAACATCGCGAATCTCGATGCGGGTGATTTTAATGCCCCACGGATTGGTGGCTTCATCGACGATATGTAGCAGGCGGGTATTGATACTGTCGCGCTGAGAGAGCATTTCGTCGAGCTCCATTGACCCGAGAACCGTACGGATGTTGGTCATCGTCAGATTGATGATCGCCAGCTCAAGGTTACTGACTTCATACGCCGCTTTCGGCGCGTCAATGACCTGAATAAAACAAACGGCATCAATAGCCACGTTGGCGTTATCTTTTGAGATCACTTCCTGGGAAGGAATGTCGAGCACCTGCTCCATCATATTAATTTTGCGTCCGACGCGGTCCATAAACGGCACCACCAGGCTCATGCCGGGCTGGAGGGTTTGCGTATAGCGACCGAAGCGTTCAACCGTCCACTGGTAGCCCTGAGGGACGATTTTCACCGCCGCGCCAACGATAACTAACGCAACAAAAATAAGAATAGGGATAACAATCAGCATCAAAAACCTCCTGTCTTGTTGCCTGTAAGTGCGCCGAAAGAATGACATGTGTCTCATCAGAGTATATCTTTCTGCGCATCCCGGTGAAAGGAAACTGGAGTAAACTGGCACCGTTGTGGAAAAAAACAGGAACAATAATGACGGAAAGTGACGCTATTTTGCGGCTGGAGGATGTGGGGTTTCAGGCTGACGATGCCGTTATCTTCACGGGGATCAATTTTCAGCTCAGGGCAGGGGAATTTAAATTGATTACCGGGCCATCGGGTTGTGGGAAAAGCACCTTATTAAAAGTTATCGCTTCACTGCTTAGTCCCACCTCCGGGAAGATTTTTTTCGCCGGTAAAGACATTACCACGCTATCGCCGGAAGCCTATCGCCAGCAGGTTTCCTACTGTGCGCAAACGCCGGCGCTGTTCGGCGATTCGGTGTATGACAATCTGATCTTTCCGTGGCAAATCCGTCATAAACAGCCGGACCCGAAAGCGCTGGTGGCCGATCTACAGCGCTTTGGTCTGGCGGAAAATCTGCTGGAAAAACCGATCGCTGAACTTTCGGGCGGGGAAAAGCAGCGCGTGTCGTTGATTCGCAATCTGCAATTTTTACCGCAGGTGCTGCTGCTTGATGAAATAACCAGCGCACTGGATGAAAATAACAAAAACAATGTGAATGAGATTATTCATCGCTACGCGAGCGAGAAAAATATTGCCGTACTGTGGGTGACCCACGATCAAAATGAGATAGCTCATGCGGATGATGTGATGACGCTACAGCCTGCTGGCGGGAACGCGCGCGAGGTTAAAAATGAACGGGCATAATATTACCAACGGATCGCTGGCGTTATCCATGGTACTGGTGCTGGTGGCGATTGTGGTGAGCTACCGGGAAAAACTGGCGCTGGAAAAAGATATTATCTGGAGTATTTGCCGGGCGATTTTGCAGTTGCTTATTGTCGGCTACGTTTTGAAATATATCTTTAATGTAAATCACGCGGTGCTGACGTTGTTGATGGTACTGTTTATCTGTTTTAACGCCGCGTGGAATGCGAAAAAGCGTAGTAAATATATCGATAAAGCGTTTATCTCGTCGTTTATCGCAATAACCACTGGCGCTGGGCTAACGCTGGCGGTGCTGGTTATTTCCGGGTCGATTGCTTTTGTGCCCATGCAGGTGATCCCGATTGCCGGGATGGTGGCCGGAAACGCGATGGTGGCGGTGGGGTTGTGCTACAACAATATGGGGCAGCGTTTCAGCAGTGAGCAGCAGCAGATTCAGGAGAAGTTAAGTCTGGGCGCGACGCCGAAAATGGCCTCCGCAAGGCTGATTCGGGATAGCATTCGGGCAGCGTTGATTCCGACGGTTGATTCCGCGAAAACGGTTGGTCTGGTGAGCTTACCGGGGATGATGTCGGGGCTGATTTTTGCCGGAATTGATCCGGTGAAGGCGATAAAATATCAGATTATGGTGACCTTTATGCTTTTATCCACCGCCAGCCTGTCGACGATTATCGCCGGGTATCTGACCTACCGGAAGTTCTTTAATGCGCGTCATCAACTGATTGTGACGTCATTGAAAAAACGCGAGTAAGCGTTACCCTGGCTATAAGCTCTTCCTCTCCCTTCAGGGGAGAGGACTGGGGTGAAGGCGCGCAACCGGCGTTTTTCGCGATCAGTACAGCAGGGAATAGAGTTGGCGGCGGTACTTCGCCGCCAGCGCGTCGCCGGTGCCGAGCGCGGAGAGGATCTCCTGGAGCATCTTGCGCACCTCGCCGTTTCCCGCGCCTAAATCTTTTTGCAGGTGGCTGAACAGCAGCGCCAGCGCTTCTTCGTTGCGCCCGACCTGATGCAGTTGCAATGCCAGTTGGGAAGCCAGCATTGTGTCTTCCGGATTCAGCTCCACCTGCTGCTGCAACTGCTGAATTTCCGGCGTATCGGCTGCTTTCCTGAGCAGTTCAATTTGCGCCACCAGCCCCTGATAATGAGTATCCTGATCCTGTAATGGTACGGTTTTCAACACCGTTTCCGCTTCATCGGAACGCTGCAGAGCAATCAGCGTTTCCGCCAGCAGAAGGCCAATCTGGCTCTCCTGATTCGACAATTGCCAGGCTTCTTTCAGCAGCGGCAGCGCTTCGGTGTATTTCTCTTCCGCCATCAGCGCCTGCGCCTGCTGTGCTTTCAGTTCCTCTTCACGCGGCAGGTATTTATCCAACAGCGCGCGGACCGCGTCTTCGGGCTGCGGGCCTTCGAATCCGTCCACCGGCTGGCCGTTCTGGAACAGGTAAACAGTAGGAATCGCACGCAGGCCAAACTGCGAGGCCAGCATTTGCTCGGCATCGCAGTCAACCTTCGCCAGGGTAAACAGACCGTTGTACTGCGCGGCCAGGCTTTCCAGCACCGGGGTCAGCTTCTCGCAATGCTGGCTACGCGCGGACCAGAAATAGAACAGTACCGGTGCGGAGGCCGACTGCTGCAGTGTCTGGTGCAGGTTGGCTTCGGTAATAGTGACGATATTCTGTGCGGACATGAACGAATCTCTTTAGTCAGTATTTATGAATATATGGGGGCTGTGGTCGGCGCTTCAACTCATCCCTGAATAATTTTGTCCATCACGCGAGTCGGCAACAGGCGTTTAAGCAGGATGACCGCGTGGGTCACCAGGGTTACCGGATAGCGCAGTTTCGGCTTATCACTGGTAAATGCATGGCGCACTTTTTCCACCACCGCTTCCGGTCCGAGGGTAAAGCGGGCGGCAATACCGGGATTTTCCACCGGCTTATCGGCCTGCGTCTGGTTGACGTTGTTGGTAAAACGGGTGTGGATGGGCCCAGGTTCAATCAGGCTGACTTTAATTCCGCTGTGGCGCAGTTCCATGCGCAGCGCGTCGGACCAGGCTTCCAGCGCATATTTACTGGCGGCATAGGCGCCGCGACCCGGGCTGGAGATGATTCCCATCACGGATGACGTCATTACAATCCGCCCCTCACCGTGCGGCGCCATCGCCGGAAGCAGCCGCATCGTTAGCTGATGCGCGCCGAAAAAATTGGCGGAAAACTGCTGTTCCATCTGCTGGCGGCTGATGGTTGGCAGCGGGCCGTAGACGCCGTAGCCCGCGTTGTTAAACAGGCCGTACAGGCGATTGTCGGTCAGGGCGATAACCTCCTCGGCGGCGCGTTCAACGCTGCGCGGATCGTCAAGGTCCAGCAAAACGCCGGTCAGGCCAAGCTCCTGCATTCGCGCAACGTCATCTGCTTTGCGGCAGGCTGCCAGCACATTAAAGCCCTGGCGTTTTAAATCAAGGGCGCTTTCAAGACCTATTCCGCTGGAACATCCTGTAACTAAAACCGATTTTTGCATAACTTTACCTGTAAACGACCCCCGGCTATCAGGAGTCATGATTAACTAAAGGAGCCAGACGCGCCGCCATCCAGTCGGCGATAAATGGCTGGGCGTCGCGATTAGGGTGAATGCCATCGTCCTGCATCCACTGGGGCTTCAGATAAACCTCTTCCATAAAAAAGGGCAGCAGAGGAATATCGAACTCTTTGGCCAGCGCCGGATAGATTGCGCTAAAGGCTTCATTATAACGGCGGCCGTAGTTGGCGGGCAGGCGAATTTGCATCAGCAGCGGCTGAGCGTTTGCCGCTTTGATATTCTGGATAATGGTACGCAGAGTCTGTTCCGTCTGCTGCGGCGGGAAACCGCGCAGCCCGTCGTTACCGCCCAGCTCGACCAGCACCCAGCGCGGCTGATGCTGCTTAAGTAGCCCCGGAAGCCTTGCCAGCCCCTGCTGCGACGTATCGCCGCTGATGCTGGCGTTAATCACCGACGTTTTGGTCTGCCACTTATCATTAAGCAGCGCAGGCCAGGCGGTATTGCCCGCCATGCGATAACCGGCGCTCAGACTGTCGCCGAGAACCAACAGCGTATCGGCCGCCATCGCGCGGCAGGTAAACAGGACCAGAAACAGGAAAGGCAAATGCCAGCGGAAAACATACTTGAAGTTCATCATCTTAAGAAGTCCGTCGGTCAGGGTGAGCATCTGCTTTCCATCCTTACCGGAGTTGAGCTGGTTGTCAAACAAGGGCAGACCATCGCGCTGATTGGCGAGTCAGGTTCCGGTAAATCGACGCTGCTGGCGATCCTCGCCGGGCTGGACGATGGCAGTAGCGGTGAAGTCTCGCTGCTCGGGCAGCCGTTGCATCAGATGGACGAAGAGGCGCGGGCGAAGCTGCGCGCTAAGCACGTTGGCTTTGTGTTTCAATCTTTTATGCTGATACCGACTCTCAATGCGCTGGAAAATGTTGAACTTCCGGCCCTGCTGCGCGGCGAGAGCGATAGACTCAGCCGCAGCAGCGCCAGGGCATTGCTGGAGCAATTAGGGTTGGGAAAACGCCTGAATCACTTACCTGTGCAGCTTTCCGGCGGCGAACAGCAGCGGGTTGCGTTGGCACGGGCGTTTAACGGTCGTCCGGCGCTGCTGTTTGCCGACGAACCAACCGGTAATCTGGATCGGCAGACCGGGGATAAAATCGCCGATCTGCTGTTTTCGCTCAATCGCGAACACGGGACCACGCTGATTCTGGTGACCCACGATCCACTGCTGGCGGCGCGCTGTGACCGACGGCTGCGGCTGGTGGATGGTCAACTGCGGGAGGAAGCATGATTGTCCGCTGGTTCTGGCGCGAATGGCGCTCGCCGTCGCTGCTGATTGTCTGGCTGGCGCTGAGTCTGGCGGTGGCCTGCGTGCTGGCACTGGGATCGATAAGCGATCGTATGGAGAAAGGGCTCAGCCAGCAGAGTCGGGAATTTATGGCCGGAGACCGTACCCTGCGCAGTTCGCGCGAAGTCCCTGGGGCATGGATTGACGAAGCCCGTCGCCTTGGTTTAACCGTGGATCAACAGCTGAATTTCGCGACCATGACCTTTTCCGGCGATACGCCGCAACTGGCAGAGGTTAAGGCGGTTGACGACGCCTATCCGCTGTATGGTCAGTTGCAAACCCAGCCGCCTGGCTTGAAACCGCGGGCCGGAACCGTGCTGCTGGCCCCGCGCCTGATGGCGTTGCTGAATCTGAAAACCGGCGATACCCTTGATGTTGGCGACGCTACGCTGCGCATTGCCGGGGAGGTGATTCAGGAGCCGGATGCCGGATTTAACCCCTTCCGGATGGCGCCGCGGCTGATGATGAACACCGCGGATGTGGCGAAAACCGGCGCGGTGCAGCCTGGTAGCCGCGTCTCCTGGCGCTATAAGTATGCCGGAACCGCGCAGCAACTGGCGGACTATGAAAAGTGGTTGTTGCCGAAACTGGGGCCGGAACATCGCTGGATCGGCCTGCAGCAGGACGACAGCGCGTTAGGCAAATCGCTGCAACGCTCACAGCAGTTTTTGCTGCTTTCGGCGCTGTTAACCCTGCTACTGGCGGTGGCCGCGGTAGCGGTGGCGATGAGCCATTACTGCCGCAGTCGCTACGATCGGGTGGCGATCCTTAAAACTCTCGGCGCCGGGCGGGCGCAGTTGGGTAAGCTGATTGCCGGCCAGTGGCTGATGCTGCTGGCGCTGGCGGCGGTGGCTGGCGGAGCGATGGGCGTCGGGCTGGAAAATATTCTGCTGGTGATGCTTAAGCCAGTGCTGCCGACGGCGCTTCCGGCGGCGAGCGGCTGGCCGTGGTTGTGGGCGATTGGCGCGATGGTGGTGATTTCTCTGCTGGTCGGGTTGCGCCCTTATCGACTTCTGCTGGCGACGCTGCCGCTGCGGGTGCTGCGCCAGGATGTCGTCGCCGATGTCTGGCCGCTGAAGTTCTATATTCCGCTGGTGTGCGTGGTAGTCGTTGGGCTACTGGCGCTGCTGATGGGCGGCAGTCCCTTATTGTGGGCGGTACTGGCGGGCGCTGTGGTGCTGGCGCTGCTGTGCGGTCTGGCGGGGTGGGGCGTCCTGTGGTTACTGAAACGCGTGACGCTAAACGCGCTGCCGCTGCGTCTGGCGGTGAATCGTCTGTTGCGCCAGCCGTGGTCGACGTTAAGCCAACTGGCGGCTTTCTCGCTGTCTTTTATGCTGCTGGCTCTGCTGCTGGTGCTGCGCGGCGATCTGCTCGACCGCTGGCAGCAGCAATTGCCGCCGGAAAGCCCCAATTACTTCCTGATCAATATCGCGCCGGAACAGGTGGGGCAGGTGAAAACTTTCCTCGCCGAACATCAGGCTCGGGCGACTGAGTTTTATCCGGTCGTTCGCGCCCGTCTGACGCAAATTAATGGTCAGGATACGGAGGGCAATAAAGACGAAGCGCTGAACCGGGAGTTAAACCTTACCTGGAGCCGAGAGCGCCCGGATCATAATCCGCTGGTTGCCGGAAGCTGGCCGCCGAAAGCGGGCGAGGTCTCGATTGAAGAGGGGCTGGCGCAGCGGCTGGGGGTGAAGCCCGGCGATAATCTGACCTTTACCGGGGATACCCAGAATTTTAGCGCGAATGTGACCAGCGTGCGCAAAGTGGACTGGGAGAGCCTGCGCCCCAACTTCTTCTTTATTTTCCCGCCAGGAGCGCTCGACGGGCAGCCGCAAAGCTGGTTAACCAGCTTCCGTTGGGATAACGGTAACGGGATGCTGACGCAGCTCAACCGCTCGTTTCCGACCGTCAGCCTGCTGGATATCGGCGCGATTTTGCAGCAGATTGGCCAGGTGCTGACCCAGGTAAGCCGCGCCCTGGAGGTGATGGTTGTGCTGGTGACCGCCTGCGGCATTTTGCTGTTGCTGGCCCAGGTGCAGGTCGGGATGCGCCAGCGTCATCAGGAACTGGTGGTCTGGCGTACGCTGGGGGCCGGTAAGTCTTTGCTACGCACCACGCTGTGGGCAGAGTTCGCCCTGCTGGGCGTGGTTTCCGGCGTGGTCGCGGCGATTGGCGCAGAAGTGGCGCTGGCGTTATTGCAAAGCAAAATTTTTGATTTTCCGTGGTCTCCCGACTGGCGGTTGTGGGTGATGCTGCCGCTCTGCGGGGCGATACTGCTGTCGTTGTGCGGCGGCTGGCTGGGATTGCGTCTGCTAAAAGGCAAAGCGCTGTTTCGCCAGTTTACTCAGTAGTGGGATTGCGTGTAATTTGCCGCTATTGTGCCGGGGTATGGCGTGAGTCTTAATCCAGGTAACAGGAGTCGCTTTTTCGGTGGTTTAAGCGAAATCCCGATTCGGTTGCAAAACTCAGGAGATTTTAACCCACAGCCGCAGGGGAGTAACCGTTTCAGCCCAGGCTCACAGCAGGGGGGTGGGCGCATCAAGGAAACCTGGCGGGAACGCAGGCGCGCATCCAGGACTGGCCGCCAGGACGGCGGCCAGAGGGCGGGTCGAGACAGGGACGTCGAGTCCCGCCCGGTCCGCCAGATGAAGCCGGAGTGGAGCGGACCGCGCAGCGGCAGGTTTTCAGCGCAATGCCGGGGGTGCAGGGGGACGGGCGAAACGTCCCCCTGCCCGTTCACACGCTGTGGATATAACGAATATCCGCAAATTTATCGTGAACGGAACAGGCCACTAAGCCAAACCCGGTGAAAACGAAAAATGCCATTTTCGCCAGAACCACCGATTAACGGAACCGCTCAGCCAGCCATCAAAATGGCTGACAGCCCCTTAACTAACCAGCATTAGGGCAACGGGGGAGATTATTGCGCCAGCCAGGCGGCGACCTCCCGCCAGTTACCGCGAAACACTATCTTCTCCGCTTTTTTGCCGAGCTGATAGCGGTACATCGGATCGTAATACTCGTTCAGCAGAGGAACCAGCCAGCTAAAATGCGCTTCGTTGCTGGCGGTACGCTGCTGCTCGACCAGCGCCTCGTCGAGCCGGGCGGTGAGCTGGGCAAAACGCTGTAACCCCAGACGGCGGCGAATGGCAAACAGGCCATGATGCAGATAGTCGCTGTACGCCTGCCAGCCTTGCTCTTCGCCATATGCCGCAATAAAGTCGTGATGCATACGTGTAAAATACTCTTCGCGCAAACGTTCAAGGCGGATCTCAAAGGGATCTTCCACTACCGCCAGCGGCGACCGATCCATGCGAATACGTAAGCTTTCTGGCAGATGATTGGCACCGATCATATGTCCCTCATCCTCCAGCACCCATCGCCTCTGCTGCGCTGACTTTTTGAGCATCGCGATGGCCAGATGGTTTTCAAATGTTGCCTGTTGATACTGCGCCTGTAAGGTACGGCCAAACGAGGAGCCGCGGTGATGAGCATGGCCTTCGAGATCGATGCCGTCAGGCTGAGCGCGGACCAACTGGGTTTTACCGTTACCGGTACAGCCGCCAATCAGCACAACAGGACGCTGTACCAGCTCTTCGGTGAGCTGAATCGCCGCCTGGCGCAGCGCCTTATAGCCGCCGACGATTAGCGGATAATCAACGCCCGCTTCCTTCAGCCACCGCTGCACGATATGCGAACGCTGACCGCCTCGCGCGCAGCACAGGTAGCCTTCCGGATAACGTGCGCAGGCGTCTTTCCAGGCAGCAAGGCGGCGGGCGCGAATCTCGCCATTAACCAACTGATGACCCAGCGCGATCGCGGCTTCCGGGCCCTGATGTTTATAGCAGGTGCCGACGGCGGCGCGCTCCTCATCGTCCATCAGCGGCAGATTGATTGCCGCAGGCATCGCACTTTGCCGGAACTCGACCGGAGCGCGTACGTCAATCAGCGGCGTATCGCTGGCGAGAATCCGTCGAATATTCTGTGGTGATTGCACTAATTCCATTATTCAAACAAGCCATTAATCAATTCAGACGCGTCGCTCGACGCGATAACCCGCCTATTGTACGCGGTGAGAGGCAGGCCGGATTGATTTTTCACGATGAATTGCTCAATAGCATCAGGGAGTCGGGATTTTCGGGGGCAGGAATAACCCGGCGAGGGCGCAACGCGCCGCAAGCCGGGATGATGGTCGCAGATTACGCCAGCTGCGCCTGCGCCCAGAATACACCGCTGGCGTATTCCGGCGGCAGCAGCGGCTTCAGCGCTTCCAGCGTCGCGCTCAGGCGATCGGTATCGCTGTCGGTCAGGTTCAGGTGGCCGACTTTACGTCCCGGACGCACCTCTTTGTCGTACCAGTGCAGATGCACCAGCGGTAGCTTCAGCCAGTCATAGTTGAGATCGGTACCGATCAGGTTGATCATCACCGACGGGCTGTTGACCACCGGCGGCGGCAGCGGCAGATCGGTAATCGCCCGCAGATGAAGCTCAAACTGGCTGATGGACGCGCCGTTCTGCGTCCAGTGGCCGCTATTGTGCACGCGCGGCGCCAGTTCGTTAATCAGCAGACCATCAGCGGTGACAAAACACTCCATCGCCATCACGCCAACGTAGTTAAGCGCATTCATAATCGCCGACAGCATCTGTTCCGCCTGCGCCTGCTGGCGGGCGTTGGCCTGCGGAAACGCAACGCTGGCGCGTAAAATACCGTCCTGATGCAGGTTGCGGGTCAGCGGATAGAAGACCGTGCTGCCGTCCCGGGCGCGTGCGCCGACCAGCGATACTTCGCCGGAGAAGTTAATCCCCTGCTCAACGATACACTCGCCGTAGTTATCATCCGGCAGCTGCGCGGTTTCATTTTCCCGCAAACGCCACTGACCGCGGCCATCATAGCCGCCGACGCGGCGCTTAACGATAGCCAGCTCGCCGAGACGGGCGAATACCGCCGGCCACTCGCTTTTCTCCGCCAGAAGCTGCCACGGCGCGGTAGCGAGCGCCAGCTTATCGAACAGCTGCTTTTGCGTCAGACGGTCGGCGATAACCGGAAAAACGTCGCGGTTGACGAAGGCGGAATGACGCGCCAGCTCGCGGGTCAGCGCCGTTTCCGGCCAGCGTTCAATCTCTGCGGTAATCACGCTTTGCTGTACCGGCACCGCTTCCGGGTCGGCTTCGAGACCGACCGGCCAGACCGCGATACCCAGCGGTTCACCAGCCTGACGCAGCATCCGGCCTAGCTGGCCATTGCCGAGAACGCAAACCTGTTTCATGCCGCACCCCGCGGGTCCGGGTTATCCAGCACTTCATCGGTTTGCGCCTGGCGCCAGGCGCTGAGGCGCTGGTGCAGTTCCGCATCATGCCGGGCGAGGATCTGCGCCGCCAGCAGGGCGGCATTGGCGGCGCCGGCTTTACCGATCGCCAGCGTGCCCACCGGGATACCGCGCGGCATCTGGACGATGGAGTAAAGGCTGTCAACGCCGCTCAGCGCCGCGCTTTGTACCGGTACGCCTAAAACCGGCACCAGCGTTTTCGCCGCAATCATGCCCGGCAGATGCGCCGCGCCGCCCGCACCAGCAATAATGACCTGGAAACCGTTCTCTTCCGCGTTTTCGGCGAAGCTGAACAGTTTATCGGGCGTGCGGTGTGCTGAGACTACTTCGACATGGTACGGAACGTTCAGGGCATCAAGGATTTCTGCGGTAAACTGCATGGTAGCCCAGTCGCTTTTGGACCCCATCACGATGGCGATACGCGCCGAATTATTGCGGGAAGACATGCGTCTTAAAACTCCTGTGGGTGTGTTTCACACTGCTTTAGAGGCCACAGAGAATAGCATGATCTTGCGGTCAGGAAAACGGTTGCGTGCGCGCGGATAACCGTCTTTTGTCTTATCTGTATCTGATGAAACACGCCAGTTATGAGCGGTGGTCGCGCTGGCAAAAAAGGTAAAAACCAGCCCCAGGAAAGTATGGGAATGCTCATCATCAGCATTTGTATTTGCGTAAAGCGTTTCTTATATGGCGCGTACAGACAGAGATAAATCGCGTAAAATTAGATCCCGATAATAAAACCGCAAACTCCAGTACGGTCAGCGAGCCGAAGGAGATAACTACATGACTGGATACGTGACTGAATTCTCAACGCGTCGTTAACAACGATAAATTCTGACTGATAATGTATACAATGACTATGCACGATAATGGATTTGTATCCTGAATAAATTGGGGCGTATATATAGACTAGGTTAATTTATTAATCTGGCGGATTTTATTATGCGGAATGTCTCTGGTGTTATTCATTTCTTGAATATACCTGAAGCATTTCCCTGCGACTCGATTTTTTTAGGGAGAGTCAGTAATAAACTAAGGATTAAATATATGAGAATGCTTTTATCATTACTGTTAATGTTTTCGTCTTGTTTTTGTTGGGCGGGTGAACGCAATAAAACAATGACAATAATTCATACCAATGACACACATTGTCGAGTCAGTGAAGATAAGAATGCCATTGGCTTTGCGCGTATTAAAACATTGGTTGATACGATTAAAACAATTAATCGTAATGTACTGGTTGTCGATGGTGGTGACTTTATTCAGGGGAAGTTAATTTGTAGTATGGATAAGGGTGACACTATTGTCAATATTATGAATGAAGTAGGGTATGATGCTGCGGTAATTGGAAATCATGAATTTATTTATGGCCAAAGCCGCTTGCAAACATTGATGAAAAAGCTGAATTATCCACTACTGGCCGCAAATGTTAAGTACGATAACGGGCAGGATTTTACCAGGAATTTTATTATTAAAGATATTGATGGCATTAAAGTGGGCATTTTTGGTGTGTCAACCCAAACGATTACCGCAAGACCGGAAAATATTGCGGGTGTGAAATTACTTGATCCTGTTGCGATCGCCAAAGAAATGGTGCAAAGCTTACAAGCTGAAAAGGTAGATGTGATTATTGCGCTATCTCATCTCGGGCTAAATAAAGCCGATCGTAATCATTCGCAAAAATTAGCGGAGGAAGTGGCGGGTATTGATGTAATTATTGATGGACATAGTCATACCGCTCTGGAAAAGGGACAGGTTGTCAACGATGTGTTGATTGCGCAAACGGGTCATAGAACACATAACCTTGGAATTGTTAATCTGGAATTTGTGGATGGGAAACTTAATCATAAACAAGCCGCTCTGATTAATCATCAGTTAGCTTCTTTAGTTAAAAAGGATCAATCTATTGATAAAATTGTTCAACAAGCCAATGCGCGAATAGACACTGCTTATTCTGAGGTGATAGGAAACGCCAGTGAGAAACTGAATGGCGATCGCTATGATGTCAGAAGCCGTGAGACGAATCTGGGAAATATGCTCAGTGATATGATTCGTGAAAAAGCAGGAACTGACACGGCTATTATTTTTGCCCCCTTAATTAGTGCTTCAATGGGGCCCGGAGAAATAACAAAAAAGGATCTGGTTAATATTTTGACCGAGGACTTTGATATTGTTAAGGTTGAAATTAAGGGAGCAGATTTACTGACGTTATTAGAAGCGGGATTAAAAACGTATTTTCAGCAGGTGTCGGGAATACGCTTTAGTTATGACTCGACACGACCATTAAATAAACGAATAGTTGGTGATGTGTTAATTAATGAAAACGTTATTGATAAAAATAAAAACTACACCCTTGCGCTGGTTGACTGGCATTATGAAGAATCTAAACATGCTGACTCTCTTTATCATATTATTCAACAAGCGCGATATATTGAAAGTGTAGGATCGATGAATGCTTTATTTGAAAATTATGTTCGTCAGCATTCACCATTGCGTTATCACGAGGATGGTCGGGTAACGAAACTAAGATAGGTGACAGAGCCTCACGGTATCAGTATGCACTCTCAAGTGCTTTTATCCTGGATTCAGCGCTTGAGAGGAATTTGGTTCGGTAATCAGGGGCGCATCCTGAAAAGGAAAATAAATCAGCTCAACATCTTCAGGCGTCACTTTGACCATGGAGCCTTCGTGATGCCAGGCGCCGAGCACCACACGATAAGCGGTTATGCCGTTGGCTTGTAACTGATGAATGGCAGGGCGATGCGTATGCCCGTGAATCAGCCACTGAACGCGATGCTTCTCCATGATATCAACTACCGCCTGAGGATTTACGTCCATAATTTCCAGCGACTTGCTGCTGTTGGCCGCTTTGCTGTCGGCGCGCATTCTGGCGGCGATACGGCGGCGGAGAAACAGCGGCAGAGCCAGAAACAGGCGCTGGATCCAGGGATTGTGGACTTTTGCGCGAAAGGCCAGATAGCCCGCATCGTCGGTGCACAGGGTGTCGCCGTGCATAATCAGCACTTTCCGCCCGTAGAGATCGAGAAGCTGTTCTTCCGGCAGCAGGGTCATTGCGCTTTCGCGGGCAAATCGCTTGCCGACGAGAAAATCGCGGTTGCCGTGGATGAAGTAGCAGGGGACGCCGCAGTCGGCTAATGCTTTGAGGGAGGCGGCGATTTGCCGATGCAGCGGGTTCGGATCGTCATCGCCGATCCAGGCCTCAAACAGGTCGCCGAGGATATACAGGGCGTCCGCCTCGCGGGCTTCCCCCTGTAAAAAGCGCAGAAAACCGGCGGTAATCGCCGGTTCTTCCGTTTGCAGATGCAGGTCCGCAATAAAAAGTGTCGCCACGAATTACTCGCTGACGGTGACGCTTTTGATCACAACATCTTCTTTCGGCACATCCTGGTGCATGCCGCTACGGCCGGTCGATACCGCTTTGATTTTGTCGACAACATCCATACCTTCCACGACTTCTGCGAATACGCAGTAGCCCCAACCCTGCAGGCTTTCGCCGGAGAAGTTCAGGAAGTCGTTATCGGCGACGTTGATGAAGAACTGAGCGGTAGCGGAGTGTGGGGCCTGAGTGCGGGCCATTGCCAGAGTGCCGCGGGTGTTTTTCAGACCGTTGTTGGCTTCGTTCTGAATCGGAGATTTAGTGGTTTTTTGATTCATACCCGGCTCAAAACCGCCACCCTGAATCATAAAGCCATTGATAACACGGTGGAAAATGGTGTTATCGTAGAAACCTTCGCGACAGTAGTCCAGGAAGTTTTTAACTGTTTCCGGCGCTTTGTCGTCAAACGTCTTGATTACGATATCGCCATGATTGGTGTGGAAAGTAACCATTTTTGCATCCTGTTCCGATGATTGTGGTGCCTGCACCCGGTGTCGGGTGAGATATAGTGGGGTGTTATAGCATAACCGCGGAGTTGGATCACCTTGCAATGTGTGCTGCTTCAGGATTGAATTAAGGTTAGAATACGCGGCTTATATCCACACACGTCTACATGGAATCTTCGATGTTAAAAATTTTTAATACACTGACGCGCCAAAAAGAGGAATTTAAACCTATTCATGCCGGGGAAGTCGGCATGTACGTGTGTGGAATTACCGTTTACGACCTCTGTCATATTGGTCACGGCCGTACCTTCGTCTCGTTTGATGTCGTTTCCCGTTACCTGCGTTTTCTCGGCTATAAGCTGAAGTATGTACGTAATATCACTGATATTGACGATAAAATCATTAAACGTGCGAATGAAAACGGTGAAAGTTTTGTCGCTCTGGTGGATCGCATGATTGCCGAGATGCATAAAGACTTCGACGCGCTGAATATTTTGCGCCCGGATCAGGAGCCGCGTGCGACCCACCATATTGCGGAAATCATTGAGATCACCGAGCAACTGCTCGCTAAAGGCCACGCTTACGTCGCCGACAATGGCGACGTGATGTTCGATGTGCCGACCGATCCGAACTACGGTCAACTGTCGCGTCAGGATCTCGACCAGTTGCAGGCGGGCGCTCGCGTTGATGTGGTTGATGTTAAACATAACCCGATGGACTTCGTATTGTGGAAAATGTCGAAAGAGGGCGAACCGAGCTGGCCGTCGCCGTGGGGAGCAGGGCGTCCAGGCTGGCACATTGAGTGTTCAGCGATGAACTGCAAACAACTGGGCAACCATTTTGATATTCACGGCGGCGGTTCGGATCTGATGTTTCCGCATCACGAAAACGAAATCGCGCAGTCCACCTGTGCCCACGACGGTGAGTATGTCAATTACTGGATGCACTCCGGGATGGTGATGGTTGATCGCGAGAAAATGTCCAAATCGCTGGGCAACTTCTTTACCGTGCGCGATGTGCTGAAGTATTACGATGCGGAAACCATTCGCTACTTCCTGATGTCCGGTCACTATCGCAGTCAACTGAACTACAGCGAAGAGAACTTAAAGCAGGCGCGCTCCGCGCTGGAGCGTCTGTATACCGCGCTGCGCGGAACCGATAACGCCGCAGAGCCAGCCGGCGGAGAGGTGTTTGAAGCGCGCTTTATCGACGCAATGAACGACGATTTCAACACCCCGGAAGCGTATTCTGTGCTGTTCGATATGGCGCGTGAAGTGAACCGTCTGAAAACTGAAGATGTTGCCGCCGCTAACGCCATGGCGGCGCATATGCGTAAGCTCTCTTCGGTGCTGGGCCTGCTGGAGCAGGATCCGGACGCTTTCCTGCAGAGCGGCGCGCAGGCGGATGACGGTGAAGTGGCGGAAATTGAGTCGCTGATCCAGCAGCGTCTGGATGCGCGTAAAGCGAAAGACTGGGCGGCGGCGGATGCCGCACGTGACCGTCTCAACG
Source organism: Klebsiella sp. KE9456 (assembly GCF_043832615.1). Taxonomy (NCBI): domain Bacteria; kingdom Pseudomonadati; phylum Pseudomonadota; class Gammaproteobacteria; order Enterobacterales; family Enterobacteriaceae; genus Klebsiella; species Klebsiella sp. KE9456. The sequence goes on along the minus strand of NZ_JBDYQK010000014.1, from coordinate 95,209 downwards.
AAATGGGTATAGTGCTGGAAGATGGCCCGCAGGGGACGACCTGGCGCCGTAAATAACCGTATTCTCTCTTTTTTGCCGGGGCTATCCCCGGCTTTTTTTGCCCCGATTCAGGCAAATGAACAGATCTTCGCACCTGATTTTTGCATTCTTCCATTCCCGTAAAGCCGCTAACGCGCTAGCGTGAAACGAACATCATAAGGGAGAAGAGATATGCAGAAGGTGGCGCTGGTTACCGGGGGAAGTAAAGGTATTGGCTATGCAGCGGCGAAAGCGCTGTATCAGATGAACTACGTGGTGGTCGTGGTGGCGCGTAACGAACAGCCGCTTATCGAGTGCGCTCAGGGGCTGGACGCGGAACGATTTGTGCCAATTGCTGCCGATGTGACCGACCCTCAGCAGGTAGAGGCGCTTTTTCAGCGTATCAGCCGACATTTTGGCCGTCTGGATCTGCTGTTTAATAATGCAGGCAATAATAGCCCTGCTAAATCGATTGAAGAGATCCCGTTTGAAGAGTGGCAGCGGGTATTTAATCTTAACGTGCATGCCAGTTTCCTCTGCGCCAAAGAAGCTATCAAGATCATGAAACAGCAGCAGCCGATGGGCGGACGTATTATTAATAACGCCTCCATTTCTGCAACTACGCCACGCCTGTACAGCGCACCCTATACCGCCTCGAAGCACGCGATTACCGGGCTGACTAAATCCATCGCGCTCGATTGCCGACAATTTAATATCGCCTGTGGGCAGATTAACGTCGGCAACGCCGAAACGCAGCTATCTGCACGAATGCGTAAAGGCGTTTATCAGGCAGACGGGACAATTGCGGCCGAGGCGATGATGGATGTGGCTGACGTTGCGGCGGCGATTCAGATGATTGCGGCATTGCCGCCAACGACAAATGTGCTGGAGCTGACGATTATGGCGAACAAAATGCCGTTTGTCGGACGGGGATAATTGTTAAGGCGCCGGGTTGCGGCGCCAGTGCTTTTACGCGGTAACGGTAACGCTCTGACCTTCAAAACTGACCGTTTGCCCGGCGATGATTTTACAGCGTTTGCGGGTTTCTACCGTGCCGTCGACTTTGACCAGACCGTCAGCAATGGCGATTTTCGCCTGCGCGCCGCTTTCGCTCCAGCCTTCCAGCTTCAGCAGATCGCACAGTTCAACGTGCGGGTGCTTGCCTAAAGAAAAATTCGCCATCTCAGGCCTCCTGAATATCGTGGTACTCTTCGCACGCCTGCAGCGTGTTCTGAATGAGAGTGGCAACGGTCATCGGACCAACGCCGCCGGGGACCGGCGTGATGTATGACGCACGTGCGGCGGCGTCTTCATAAACCACATCGCCAACCACTTTGCCGTTTTCCAGGCGGTTAATCCCGACATCTACCACGATCGCGCCTTCTTTGATCCACTCACCCGGGATAAAGCCGGGTTTGCCCACGGCGACGATCAGCAAGTCGGCGTGTTCGACATGATGACGCAGGTTTTTAGTAAAGCGGTGGGTGACGGTAGTGGTGCAGCCCGCCAGCAGAAGTTCCATACTCATCGGGCGTCCGACGATGTTGGATGCGCCTATGACCACCGCGTTCAGACCGTAGGTATCGATGTTGTAACGTTCAAGCAGGGTGACGATGCCGCGCGGGGTGCACGGACGCAGGCGCGGCGCCCGCTGGCACAGGCGGCCGACGTTATAAGGATGGAAACCGTCGACGTCTTTGTCTGGTGAAATGCGTTCCAGAACTTTGACATTGTCAATGCCGGCGGGGAGCGGTAGCTGGACCAGAATGCCATCAATAGTGTTATCGGCATTCAGTGTGTCAATAAGTTCCAGTAACTCTGCTTCACTGGTGGTTTCCGGGAGATCGTATGAGCGGGAGACGAAGCCGACCTCTTCACACGCTTTGCGCTTGCTGCCGACATAAATCTGCGATGCCGGGTTGCTGCCGACCAGTACGACGGCTAATCCTGGTGCGCGTTTTCCGGCCGCAACGCGAGCCTTTACTTTTTCCGCAACTTCAGAGCGTACCTGCTGCGCAATCGTTTTACCGTCAATAATTTTTGCTGCCATCAGAGAGAGGATTCCATCTGTATCTTTACGAAAGGGGGATGACGATATTTTGTCAGAAGCCAGCCTCGCTGTCAGTCTTCGTTTAAGATTTTATCTTCCTTTGGCATAATGAGTGATGAATAATGTTTTTATCCGCATCGTCACAGGGACAAAAAAAGCGCATTAAGACAGAATTAAAGTTAACGTGCAGAAACATGGAGTTGGACAAACTTTATACGCCTTTCGCCGTATAATCAGGCAGGTTACGCAGGCAACCGGGGGTTCACGGCAAAATACATTGACTCACCAGACGTGGACCGTATAATTCCGGCGATTGCATATCATGAAGTTGCCACTTCTCAATGCGCCCTTAGCTCAGCTGGATAGAGCAACGGCCTTCTAAGCCGTAGGTCACAGGTTCGAACCCTGTAGGGCGTACCATTTGTTATCAATAGATTAGGCAAGTTTTAAGCCTGCCTGATTTCCTCCTGGCGTCGTAGTGGTGTCGTTATCTCCCAAAATCGCATCAATTTTCATCACGTGATCTGTCAGGTGATTGGGTTGCATCGTCACTCTTTCATTATCACCACATCAACTCTCGTCTGCTAAATCCACAGTTATATGGTGGATATTTTCATGTTTCGCATTAAAAAGAGATTAACCCAAGTTGGGTTAATCTCTCCGGTTAACGACGACCCCACGCTAAGTCAGTTCATTTCTGCAAGCGCTGTCTGGCCTGCAATTCGGCCAAAAGTAAAAATGTCAGTCAGTGCATTACCACCGAGGCGGTTACCGGCGTGGATACCCCCTGCGACTTCGCCGGCAGCATAGAGGTTCTTAATCGGTTGGTTGTGTTCATCCAGAACCCTGGTGGCGGCATCAATCTTCAGGCCGCCCATGGTATGGTGAACAGCAGGTTGCCTCGGTGTGGCATAGAACGGCGCTTTTTCTACCTTTAAGCTAAACGTATCTTTGTGGAATTCAGGATCTTCACCAGCTTCAACATAGCGATTGTATTTGTTGATGGTATCCACGAGTACATCCGGGTTCATGCCGACATTAAGCGCCAGTTCTTCCAGCGTATCTGCCCTAAAGAGCGTACCGGCTTCAACCTGGCGATCAATTTTCTCCTGACTGGTATTCGCAGCCGTTTTCTTGATCTCATCATCAGCAATCAGATAGAAAAGGCCGCCTTCAGCCAGTGCGGCTTTGGTTAAAACATCTCGCCCGGCAAATTCATTGATGAAACGTTTCCCCTCTTTATTTACAATGACGAAGTTCTCTGGTGGTACCTGAAGGCCACTGAAGAGCTCGCCTGTATTCGGGTCGGCCACCGGCATCATCTGGGTGAAGCCCATGCCGGTTAAGGCTGCGCCCACTGACTGACCCAGAAGGATACCGTCACCTGTCATCGCGTAGGAATTGGTTGTCTTGATGTCGTCAGCAATATGGCTCCAGTAGGTGTTGTACTGTTTCAGCATCCTGGTATTTGCACCAAAACCACCGCTGGCCAGAATCACCGCTTTAGCATGAACGGTAATTTTTTGTCCGTTTACACCTGTCGCGATAATCCCTTTAATTTCACCCTTTTCGATGAGAAATTCTTTTGCCGGACTATCGGTAATAATGGTGCCAGACATCTCTTCAATGTATTTGCTTAATGCCAGAATAAAGGCGGTACCATATTTTTTGACCGGTTTATGACCTCGACGCCATAGTGCGCCAACAGGAGCGAAAACGATCTCTTTGTTATATTCAACACCAATATCTTCAAGCCATTTAACGCTCTCTAAGGCTCTGTCGGTCAGGATCTTAACCAGGTCGTATTGGCCGTAGACGCTGTTTCCCTGAAGATCAGTACGCTTGCCACCGAAGTAAGTCTGCATTCTGTGCAGCAGCGGAGAGTCAAACAGAAAGCCTTTGCTATCGCCAAATTGCGCCTGGTAGGCAGCAAATTCGGCTTTCAGCGCTCTGAAATCAGCCAGATACTCCTGGTGAATATCACGTTCATCGGTGTTTAACAGCGCCTCGATAGTATGTCTTTCGCCCGGATTTTCCTGAAATGTCTTCTGCCACTCAGGGTCTGCAGCATTGACTGGACCACCGCTACGAATCGTGTTGCCGCCAACCGCGGGGTATTTTTCAAGAACGATGGCACGCTTGCCTTGTTGTAAGACGGTTGCCGCCGCGCTTAAGCCAGCGCCACCTCCGCCAACGACAACCACATCACAGGTGTACTCTTCATCGCTACGGTTCAAACTGCTGGCTGGTTTTGGCCGTTTCTTTAAGATGTCAGGGTTCACACCGGCCAGTTTAACGGCTTTGGCAACACCATCAATTACCGCGTGACTTGTCTCTGATGCGCCAGAGAGCGCATCCACATTCAGGGTCTGACCCTCGATTATCTTGTCAGGAATTCTCACAAACACGACGTCAGCCAGACCTTCTGTCTCACCGGCGGTGTCAATATAAATGCTTTCGATTTTCTTTTCACTGAAGGAAACCTTCATGGGAAGGGCGCCTCCATGGCCTGATGCATGTACTTCATAGGTGCCAGGGACGAAAGAAAAATCTTCTTCTTCATTTAATTGATTCGAGATTTTGGCAAAACGCATGAATCTCAGGAAGCAGATTTCCAGAAAGTCGATAGTTCCTTCGTTGTTCAACTGACCCTTCTCGTCAAAGGCCGTATTGGCATTACCCAGCAAGAATTCGTAGCCAGGCATCACATTGGCATTGACCCCGGGCGCATCGAGTATCTGCCGAAGGTGCAACTGAGCGCGAGAAGAGCCTTGATAATCGATCGACGCGCCCAGAATCATAACCGGCTTGTTATCCAGAGGATGAAGTTCGTAGCTTAACCATTCCAGAACGCTTTTCAGGCTGGAAGGAATGGAGTGGTTATATTCTGGTGTGGCAATAATGACGCCATCGCTTGCCACTATTTTTTCATTAATCTCCAGGAGCTGTGGATTGTTAGACGGGCAGTCCTGGTTAAACATCGGGACTTCGTTGATTTCTAACAGCTCAATTTCAGCTTTGTCTTTAAAATGCGCTTTCATAAACTGAAGCAGCATTCGGTTATAGGACTTTGGCGACGTGGTTCCAACAATTGCAGTAAATTTCATTTCTCTTATGCCCCCTGAGTTTGCCAGGCGAATTTTTTGTCTTTTTTGATTACTGACCTGTCTGATAACAATTTTGTAATAAGTTCGGTAAACAGAACAAACTCTCTAAAAATCTCATCGAGTTCAGCTAACTTGGCTTTATTGATTAAAATGCCTCCTGCATCAAAGGCGCTTTGTGATTTTCCTAACAGGAATTCGCTGGCAGGCATAAGTCGAGCGGATAATTCAGGGGAATCAAGAATTTGACGAAGATGGGCCTGAGCGCGGGACGAGCCGAGAGCGCCATGGGAAGCCCCCACTATCAAGACGGGCTTATCCGTGAGCGCCTGACTGGTATAACTGATCCATTCTAATGCGCTCTTTAAGGCTGCGGTGATGGTATGGTCATACTCGGGGGTAGCGATGATCACACCATCAGCCTGACGGATTTTAACGGACAAGGCTTCCACTTCCTGAGGAATCTGCTCATCTTCGGCTTCATAAAATGCCGGAAGATCTTTGATTTCACAGAGTTCTATCCGCGCCTCTTCTTTAAAATGTTCTTTCATAAATTGCAGCAACATGCGGTTTGTTGACACACTAGAATTGGTGCCAACAATTGCTAAGTAGTTCATATTAAAGGTTTCCTGTGCTGTAATAACCATAAAAAATACCCTGGTATTGTTTTAACACAGTATACAAAAGCTATCTAATAACTCTTCATTAGTACCTGATAAGTAATTTGTTATAATGTTGGGGTAAAGGGCCCGGAGGGGAAGGAAATGTTAAAATATAAGAATCAAAGTGCCTTATGTTATATAGATGCTTTGCTTAAGTTCAGCAACTACAGCAAGGCTGCCGAGTCCCTCTATATATCCCAACCTTATTTAACTCAGGTCATTAAACGGATTGAAGCAGAACTGAATTGTCAGATTATCAACCGCCATGAACTGCCTTATCGTTTAACTGAGCAGGGTAAGATTTATTATGACTATCTCGGTTCACTCGAAACGATTTACTCCAATATGCGCAGGCAAATCAATGTGATAACGGACAGGGGGAAGACGACGATAAAAATCGGTATCTTACCCAGTATCGGCACTTACCTGATCCCGCTTTTTTTGCCGAAATTTCTGGCCCTCTATCCCGAATGTCAAATCGAGCTGGTGGAAGATATACCAGAAAACAATGAGAAAAGGCTGTTAAAGAGTGAAGTGGACTTTTGGATTGGACAAAACTCAAGTCGTCTTGCTCCCGCTGTTTGCGCCGTTTCCTGGGGGAAGCATCGGTATTATGCCGTGATCCCCAGCTCCAGCGAGCTTTATCAGGAAGAGACCGCCACTCTTGCGGAAGGGAGTATTGCCATAGAGGACCTATTGAGACAGAAGCTTGTGTTAACGTCTAAGGGATCGGCCATCAGAATGCAGATCGATCACCTGCTGGGTATTTATAAAATAAAGGCCAATATCATTGTCGAAAGCAGTGAAATAGCCACGGTGAAAAATCTTGCTATGGCCGGTATGGGCCTTACTTTTGTCCCTGAAAGTGTGGCCATAGAACCCTCCCCCTCACAATATAATATCTATGAACTGCCCGTTGACCAGTTGAACATAGATTACTTCATCGCGCATAACCGCAACAGGGAACTGTCGGCGATTGATATGGATCTGCTTGATTCATTTCTGCGTTATAAAGATACCGCCCAATACTCACGTCGTGAGAAGGAGAATGCATGACAGAGGCCAATAAAGCGATCGGTCTTATGGGAACCCGGATTCACCTTTATTTTAAGGGGGATCAGGCTGAGAAGTGGCTAGCAGTGGCGTGTGACATGTTAAAGCATTACGAGCACGTCTTTAGCGCCAACAGCGAATTGTCTCAATTGTCTGCGTTGAAAATCACAGCGGCCAAAGAGCCGGTCGTTGTGGATCCGGATTTGTATGAATTGATCAAGACAGGGAGAGATCATAGTCTGGAACCCAATAGTTTTTTGAACATTGCTATTGGCCCCCTGGTTAAGCTTTGGCGGATTGGCTTTGCTGAAGCAAGCGTCCCGAGCCAGCATGAGATCCACCGGGTTCTGACGCGCCTGGATCCTGCCGATATCATCCTGGATGATGAGCAAAAATCGGTGTTTTTTGCCAAAGAGGGCCTTGAAATAGATTTGGGGGCCATCGCGAAAGGGTATTTCAGCGATAAGATCATGGATTTCTTCAAAGAAAAAGATCCTGTTTCCGCCATGATTGATATTGGTGGCAATGTGCTTGTTTATGGAGAATCACCTAAAAAAAGCTCCTATTGGGATGTCGGGATACAGAATCCCTTTCTGCCAAGAGGCCACTGTGTTGCAAAGATCAAGGTAAGAAATCAGTCGGTAGTGACTTCAGGGATCTATGAAAGGACCTTCGAGCACGAAGGTAATAAATACCACCATATTTTTGACAGCCGCAGCGGCTATCCAGTGGAGAATAATATTGCTTCTTTAACTATTATCTCTGATAAATCAATAGATTGTGATGTCTACACGACGAAGCTATTTGGCCTGGATGCGAAAACTATTTTACAAACGGTCAATAAAATAGAGGGGATGGACGCTATTGTGATTACCGTTGATGGACAATTAGCCACCACTTCCAACCTGAGGGAAAAAATAACCCTGGTTTAGAGCCTATCCCACCAGGCGTTATTGGCGCAGCCAGTTTGAACACGGCCAGCGCGGAAGAACCGGAGCGTACACGTAGTACGTGAGGATTCTGAGCACTGCCCAGGTTCAAAATGACAAGCAAAATAGTCCTAATGGGCCAGGCTCTTAGGTTGTTTTATCGGATAATGCTGTAACCTTCACCAGCCACTATGGTGGCGGCTTTTCTCTGGCTGGCAGTCGTATTTCCGTTCAAAAAAATAATCCGTGTCAGGATATTATTGACGTAACGTATAAGAATGTGCGTTTAGTATGAGCGGCATTTATTCAAAGGAGATTTATGTAGATGAATAAAGCTGTTATAAGCATCCTGGCCATCATGTTGTGTGGCTGCGTGGATCCCGGTCGCGTTGGAATTCATCCGGAATTGAAAACAGTGTATTTCAAAGGACAAAAGCACTCGGTAGAAAATTGCCTGTACTCAGCGGCGCTCTCGCAGAAACTGTCGCTAATGAGGGATGATCCTTTGCCAGGTGGAACGGATCGTTACGATTTACAGGACGCTAACGATGAAGATGTGGCGTGGGTTGATATCTCATCCTTTGGCGGAAAACAAACCAGTGTGAACTTTTATTATGCCCCCAATGCTCCCGATGTGCATAAAGCCATTTCATCGATGATAGCCATTTGCCAGAAAGAGCTTGAGTGACGAACACGTCCATGTGACGGTTAACCGTAAACAAATATTGCGTTAATGGGAGAATCAGTTTGGCATTTAAATTAATGGCGGCTACTGGCGCAGTACTGATAGTGATTGCTACAGTTTTGTTTCTCCCCCAAATACTCCGTGAGGCGCAAACTAATACTGAAATAGAAGAAATGTTACAACATCCCGACAGTACTTTTATTATTTTTAGTAAATGTAAAAAGAACGTTTCAGATGTTGACCAATGCTATAACGCATACAGTGCTGCTGTACGACTTGCCGACGCCAAAAACTGTACGTCGTCCGGTATTGAGCTTAAACGTAAATTTAAGAGACTTGTGGAACATTCGAAAGAACGCGATATTGAGAATGAAATCAGTAAAGAATGCCAGTTGAAATGATAAATTCTTATGCTATCAATCTGCTGTGACAGCGGCCAGAGTCAGGCTTGTTGCGCCGCTGTCAGTTTATCGGCGTGGTTTCTCTGATTTTTCCCGGTGCTGCCTGTCAATCTGGTGGAGTACAACGGCATTATTTACACAGGATTAAAACGCGCCTTTATTGTAGAAATAATACAGTGAATTAAAAATTCACCAGCATGGTTTACGGGTTTAGCGGGTGAACGAAGGAGGACCAGTTTTAGGTTTGGCAGGGAAAAACACGGCGCTGACTGGTATAAATCTAACGCTCGCATACGGACGAATCCCGGGGCGTTTTGAAAAAGCGCCTTCGGTACGACGGCAATACAATCTGTACTCTGCAATAGTTTGTAGCATATCAATGTATCGACCAGCATAACTGAAAGAGGTTTTTCAATCCCCTGATTGACAATACATTGACTAATAAAACTATCGGCTTCTTCGAAGGAGTCAATGGTTATCAGCCATTCATAATGGCTTAATGTCATCTTAGGATCCCGGGACTGGAATATAGGATGATTTTCTCGTGCGACAAATCCCTGCGGAAGGCTAAAGAGTTCTTCAACGGCTATTTGATCCTGATCCCAGAACCAGTCTTCCATCAGCAGCGCAATGGCGTAATCCATTTTGCTGGATTTTAATGCTGGCGTGATGTTGCTGAGCAGGCCATCGGTGAACTGGAGTTGAACGTGACTAAAGCGCGAACGAAACCATTTATAAGCTTCGTCGAGCACCGTGGTGGCGATAAGGGGTGTGACGCCAACACGCAATACCCCATAATCGCCGGTTTTGGTATTATCAATCGCCGCCTTTGCCCAATTCATATTGGCCTGGATTGAGCGAAAATAGGGCTCAATACGTTTGGCCGTATTGGTTAATTTAATCCCTCCCCTGGTCTGGCGTACGATTAATTGGCTACCACATTTTTCTTCAAGCTCTGAGAGCGCTTTTGTGACTGCACTTTGCGAAATCGCTAATGATCTTGCTGCCGCCCGGATCCCTCCGTGATCGATAATGGCTAAGAAATATTGAATCTGGTTGGTTTTCATTTCCTTCTCCACTTGTCCTTGAGACGACAGCGCTTTTCGCGTATTTCTGGAATAAACGTCAACCTGGAAGAGCGCTATCTGAGCTATTCACTATTTTATGCGATTAGCGAGTCACGACCTCAGGAAATTCCTGGGATTTGCGACGCAACAACAGAAGACAGGACATGAGCGACAACATACCCATCACCGCAAGGGAAATGAAAATATATGAATACTGTTTATTATCAACAAAATAGCCAAAGAGCGGTTGGATAATGATATCCGGTGTATAGGAGAAAATCGATACCAGCCCGATTGCCGTACCGGCGATCGACAACGGAATTTTGCACTCCGACATAATTGAGAACATTGATGCATATAAGGTACAAACGAAAAATGCTGCGACCATCGTCAACAGCATTACCGGTACTATCATGCCTGCATCATCACCGATTGCAATAACCGCGATCAGGCAAACAATAGCGACAGGACCTGCGATCGTGAACCATTTTAACGTCGATTTCATCCAGCGATCGGCAATAATACCGGTGAGCGGCGTGAGCGACATAAAAATATAAGAGCGTACCAATGAGAGCGTGCCGGAAACTTCATCACTGATACCAAAGGCGGATGTCAGATAAGGCGTAAAGAACGTGATCCCCACGTAAAGTGAATAGGTACAAAACATCACGATAGCAATTAGCCAGATTACAGGCATCTTCATGACTGAATAGGAGTCTTGTAATGTTGGTAGCTTGCCGCCTTTACCCTCAATGGTCTCTTTGATATCGCGCAACAGATATAACAACAAGAAGGCTACTGCGGCATTAGCGATAGCAGAAACCATAATACTCCAGAAGAATCCGGTTGCTGCATCGCTGGCAGCGAGCATCCCATAAACCTTGATTGTGATATATCCCGCCAGCGCGCCAGTCAAACCATTAGAAGCATAGTAAATGCTATATGCCGTGCTGGTCCTTTCTCCACCAATCGTGCGCACGGTTTTCATGATCGCCGGCCAGGCGAGGAAAATTGAACTAAAAGCCAGCAGGAACCAGATGATCAATGAAAATGTATAGGAGCGATAGGTAAATGCATAAACTATCGTTAATAGCGTGGTACTAATAAGTGACCAGAAAATACACTTTTTACTCGATAGACGATCGGCCAGAATGCCACCTGGAAGTAACAGGAAAAGGCAGGCTACAGCAAATATGGTGACAAGATAACCTAATGCTTGCCCGGATGTTCCAGTGTTTTCTACCATTTGGTTAAAAAAATAATACTTCATATAGGGCAGGAGATAAATAGTTCCGCCACACATACCTAATACTATTAACCTAATAATATCTTTAAGTTTCATTGTAATAGTCTCTACCATTGATTAGCTGCAATCTTCTTTTAGGCGGTCACTGCCAGCGTAAAATCAGCACGAATAGTGGTGAAACGTTCTTTTTCGGTAATAAATTTCAGGAAAGTATGCCCTAATACTTTCCCACCATTTTCAATAGTGGTATTGATAGTCGGTTTAATCATTTCGGCCGCCAGTTCTTTGGTATGTAATGGATAGTTTTGCTCACAAACGGCCAGAATGGGGTGCATGGATGGACAGGCATAGCCGACATTACCAATATCGGTAGAGATGGTGATCGGGATAGTCGGTTCGTTTTTTATACCCAGTTCATTAAAGACTTCACACACTGTATCAGTACCCGTTTTTAAATACGGCATGTCCGCAAATTCATTGCCTACAAATTCAATTTCATATTGCGTATCCGTCATTATGGCGGCGCCCTTAATGCAATTAAGAACTTTTGTTTTTATTTCCTGTAAATACGATTTACGATCGTGTCGTAATATAAACTCAAGTTCGCAAAAGTCTGGAATTGAGTTGCTGACGGTACCGCCGTTAACCACATAATAAGACATGATCGTCCCAGGCCGCAGTTGCTGGCGGAGGAGTCCGCAGGAAGTCATCAACAGTGTTGCCGCATCAAGGGCATTTTTGCCGAGAAATGGCGCGGCGGCGGCATGAGAACTGACTCCACGATAACGAACGCGGAAAGCGCTAAGCGAAACAATCTGATAATTTGCCGTTGAAACGCCGCTGCCCATGTGGATCATCATGGCAAAATCGTATTTATCGAAAATACCTTTTGCTACCATGGGGACTTTCTGACCAGTGTATTCTTCATCAGGTGTGCCGATGATATCGATATCTACATCTAACGCCTCCTCAATTTCTTTTAGCCCGGCAGCGGCGAGTAATGAAATGGACCCACTGGCGCAGTGTCCGCAGGCATGACCAATATCCGGTAAAGCATCATATTCGGCAATAATTACCATTTTATATTGAGCATTCGCCTTCTTAACGACATGTGCGAAATAGGCATAGGGAATATCACAATAGTTTTTTTCAACCGTAAGCCCAAGCGTTGTTAAAAAACGAATATGTTCTTCTGACGAACGTTGTTCATTACCCGATATTTCGGGATGTTCCGCCAGGCAAATATTGACCTGCTGAGCCCGTGGAGCATGTTTTTTTAACGCGATATCAAAATCATAGGTTAACTTATCATATGTTTTCATCTCATTCTCCAGAGTGAGTAATATTAAACAATCATTGGTCTGCCTCACCAATAACACCATTTGATATCAATATATATAAGAGGCCTGTAGCTGTCGTTAGCATAAAAATAAACGCGTTCTATTTTAATGAACAGAGAAGACGGGTAATCTATACCCTAAATAATTCGAGTCGCAGAATAAGACAATGAGTCATTTTGAATAGCGCCTGACGGACCTTGTGGGATGAGATCCAGAAATGGGCCGCGTTATTGTCAACGCACATACCCTCTGAAGTATGACGGGTATACACAAGAAGGCGTACAGATGCACTGATTTAACGGAGAGATAAAGGAACGCGTTAGCGCGATGGTGTACCATCACCATATCCCGCGATCCAAACGGCGGGAAAACCATCAAAGGAGCGCGTTTTGATTAAGGATTATCTGATAGTTGCTTACCTTACCGCCATTGCCTGTTGGCCGGTGACCTTGACGTTGATTGGCGTCTCTGCCTGGATTGCGTTCTATACTCGCCGCCGGATGCCTGGCGTTATCCTTGCTGTCTTATTCGTACTGGTGGCCGTTGCTGCATGGCAGTTTGAACATTACATGTAGCACCAAACCGTCTCATCTTTATAGCGGCGGTCGTTTATATGTCGGCACCGCCGTTCCGGTGTACGAGGCCGCATCCGTTGTGCACTCTCAGGCCCGCGGATGTTTGCGCGTGACGGGCTCGTTAATCCGTGTTGCGGCCATTATTGCCGCGCTTGTTCCCCTGTCGCCTGCGCCAGGCATACGCTTCTCTGTTAATCGCTCATTTGCCGGGATCTGCGCTGGTGCAAAACCGATTAATTTGCACCACAAACAACCAGACTCATCATCCAGAATAAAAAAACTCATTTAAATTCAATGATAAAAAATATGGCCTGCTTATTGCTTTAACTATTGGTAGAGATGTTGGACCAATTAAGGCAGGGCGATGAACACATCAGCAGCGCTTTCTCCTATTTCCACACCGCAGAGCGATACGTTGATTCTCGATGCGTTGACGCGTTATATCGCGCAATCTGGCATCCAGACTGGCAGCCGTTTACCGCCTGAACGGATTCTGGCGGAGAAATTAGGCGTAAGCCGCAACACGGTACGTGAAGCGCTTAAACGCTGGGAAGCGCTGGGAATTATCCTGCGCAAAAAAGGCAGCGGTACCTTCCTGCAGGTGGATATTGGCATCAACGATAGCTTTCTCTCACTGCGCTTTAAAAACGACTCGACCAATATGCTCCACGCCCTGGAAGTGCGCCGTATTATCGAATCGGAATCCTGCGTGCTGGCGGCTCAGCGCGCCACCGCAGAGGATCTTGCCGAGATTGAGCGGCGGCTGGATGAGGTGGAACGCGTACACATGGCGGTCGGTTCTGCGGGCGCGGAAGACTGGGCCTTTCACGCCAGCATTTATCGCGCCTCCGGTAACCCATTACTGCTTCAGATGCTGAACGGCGTCTACGACTCGCTACACGCCTTTTTTGAGTCGCCGCCTGAACAGGCGCTGTTTGCTGACTCCTTACCCCTGCACCGTGAGCTCTTCAACGCCATTCGTCAGCGCGACAGCGAAGGGGCACGGGCTATTTGCCACCAGATTCTTGATATCACTGAACGCGACATGAAGGATGTGATTAATGCCAAACGCTAAACCGCTTGAGAAGCAAACCCTGCTTACCCATGATCTGCGCCATGAAAAAGGGGCTGTATCCCCACCGATTTACCAATCATCGCTCTTCACCTTCAGCGATTATGACAGCATGATCGCGCGTTTCCGTGGCGAGAACGATCAACCACTCTACTCCCGCGTCGATAACCCGACGGTAGTCGCGCTACAGGATAAAGTGGCGGCGCTGGAGGGCGGTGAAGCCTGTCTGGCGTTTAGCAGTGGTATGGCGGCCATCAGCAACGCGATTCTGAGCGTTGTCTCGCCTGGCGCAAAGGTGGTTTGTATTAATCATGTCTATCCTGACACTTACCGTTTCCTGCGCGGCTTCTGCCATCGTTTTGGAATCGACACTGAGTTTGTTGATGGCGGCGATCCTGAGGCAATACGCGCGGCGTTGCCTGGTGCCAGTCTGTTATACCTGGAAAGCCCAGCAAGCTGGGTGATGAGCGAACAAAATCTTAAGCAACTCTCTGCTCTGGCGCGTGACGCCGGGGTGACCACCATTATTGATAACAGCTGGGCTTCGCCGCTGTTCCAGCAGCCTCTGGCCTGCGGGATCGATATCGTGGTGCATTCGGCCTCGAAATACATCAGCGGCCATAGCGATGTGGTTGCGGGGCTGGTGATTTCCAGTCGGCAGCACATCGCCAATATCAGTCGCCACATCAGCCCGTATCTCGGGGGAAAACTGTCTGCCCAGGAAGCGTCATTGCTACTGCGCGGATTACGTACCCTGCCGCTGCGCATGCAGCAACATCATCGCAGCGCGCTGACGCTGGCGAAAAATCTCCAGGCCCACCCGCAGGTGACCGCGGTTTATCACCCCGGACTGCAACCGCCGTCGTGGTCATCCCTGAGCGGCTACAGTGGGCTGTTTTCATTTGCCGTGGCGGAATCTATTGATATCCCGAAACTGTGCAACGCCCTGCAACTGTTCCATATGGGGGTGAGCTGGGGCGGATTTGAGAGCCTGGTGATGCCGGCCATTTCCGTTATCAATCAGGACAGCGCGTTTAATTCCGCTGTTGATTTTGCCGTTTCCCCCCGCCTGATCCGCATTTCAGTCGGTCTCGAAGATACCGCGGATCTGTGGGCCGATCTACAACAGGCCCTCACCGCCGCAACGCACGCATAAACCACCCTGGAGAGAATGCAATGACACATCCCTTCACGCTGAGAGCGCTGATTCTGGCAACCGGACTGACCATGGCGTTGAATAGCATGGCCGCCAAACTGACGGTGGTGGAAGTGATCACCAGCCCACCGCGTACCGAGCTGTTGCAGAAAATGCTCAATGAATATAAGGCGCAACATCCTGGTACGGAAATCGAATTGATTTCGCTTCCCTGGGGGCAGGCTTTCGAGAAACTCGGGACGATGTTACAGAGCGGTCAGATCCCGGATGTGGTGGAGATGCCTGATACCTGGCAGGGCCTCTACGCCAGCAACAACATGCTTGAGGACCTTGAACCACGGATGAAAAGCTGGGAAGGCACGGGACAACTTACCGCTAAAACCTTAGCGATGGCGCGTGCCGCTAACGGCAAGGCCACCATGATCCCTTATGGCTTCTATATGCGGGCGCTGTTCTGGAATAAGAAACTGTTCAGAGAGGCGGGTCTGACCGAGCCGCCGAAAACCCTGGAAGAGTTTGCCAGCGATGCGAAACGGATCAGCGCGTTAGGTCACGGCATCAGCGGTTACTGTCTGCGCGGCGGCGTCGGCGGCACCAACGCCTGGATGATGTTTATGACGGCCATGAACGGCTCGCCGGCGTTTTTTGATAAAGAGGGCAACAGCACGTTAACGCAGCCTGGGGCGATTAAAGGCGCACAGCTTCTGGTGGATATGTATCAGCAAGGCGGGGCGCCAAAAGACAGTATTAACTGGGGATTCAATGAGATCGTCTCCGGTTTCTATTCCGGCAAGTGCGCCATGCTGGATCAAGATCCCGATGCGCTGATCGCCATCAAAAATAGCATGCCAGCAGATGATTTCGCCGTCGCGCCAATGCCGGTAGGTCCATCGGGCAAAGCCTTCCCGACGATTGGCTACACCGGATGGGCGATGTTCAGACAAGGCAAGCAGAACGATCTCGCCTGGCCGTTGATCGCCTTCCTCAGTAATAAAACGAACAATCTGGCGTGGGCGAAATTTGTCGGCACGTTGCCCATTTATCAGGGTGCTGAACAGGACCCCTTCTATAAAACCCCCCAGTTTTCCGGTTGGTTTAAAGAACTGAACGATCCGAATTATGTGCCGTTGACCATGCCTACCCATCTGAAAGGCTGGGGATATTTCAACTCGGTGATCGTCAAAGAAAGCTCGCAGGAGACTCTGCTGGGAGAGAACGACACCGCAACGATGGTGAAGGCGTGGGCGAAATACCTCACGAAAGAGCAGAAAGCATGGCTTGCTGCGCAGAAATAATGGCCTTCATGAGGAACGATGCTGATGCTTGATACGTCATTGCCGGCCAGCAACATGCGTTCTCGTCGCCAGCGATGGGCGAGAATGCTGGAGCCCTGGTGCTATCTGTCGCCGGGGCTGGTACTGATCGCCGTATTTATTTTTGTCCCTATGGCGATCGGTATTTCCTATGCATTTCAGAGCATGAACTTGCTTAACCCGATGGAGAACGGTTGGGTTGGCTGGGATAACTTTTCCGCCATGCTCGATGACCGGCGCTTTTTTAAAGCGCTTGG
This sequence comes from Klebsiella sp. KE9456, assembly GCF_043832615.1. NCBI lineage: Bacteria > Pseudomonadati > Pseudomonadota > Gammaproteobacteria > Enterobacterales > Enterobacteriaceae > Klebsiella > Klebsiella sp. KE9456. Next base: position 78,281 of record NZ_JBDYQK010000014.1, on the reverse strand, counting down.
TCACACCCTCAACTGGACGCTGAGCTCGCTACTGTTGCAGTTCTTTTTCGGGCTGCTACTGGCGCTGTTGCTCAATCGCGAGTTTCGCTTTCGGCGCTGGGTGCAGGCGCTGGTGTTCTTGCCCTGGGCCGTGCCGGCGTTTCTCTCCGGGCTGACATGGTCATGGTTGTTCAATCCGGTGGTCGGGCCGTTGCCGCAGTGGTTAAGCGATTCAGGCATCCTGAGCCAGCCCTACAACATTTTGTCCGATCCGCAACTGGCAATGTGGGGGCCAGTGATCGCCAACGTCTGGTTCGGTATTCCATTTTTTGCCATCACCCTGCTGGCCGCGCTGCAATCTATTCCACAAGATTTGTATGAAGCGGCGGCAATGGACGGGGCCAGCGGCTGGCAGCAGTTTCGTCGCGTAACGCTGCCGTTCCTCGCGCCGATGATTGCCATCACCGTGATGCTGCGCACTATCTGGATTGCCAACTTTGCCGACCTGATCGTCGTGATGACCGATGGCGGACCTGCGGGCTCCACCGCCATTTTATCGAGCTACATCTTTACCACTGCCTATCGCAAACTTGATTTTGGCTACGCCTCGGCGATGGCTGTGTTTCTGCTACTGCTGATGACCGTCTATGCGCTGGTATTGCTGCGTATTCGTCATCAACTGTTGAAGTAAGGAGAAATCATGCGCCTGTTACCGCTCATCGGACATCGCCTCAGCATTGCCGCATATCTGCTGTTCGCTCTGTTTCCACTTTACTGGATCATCAAAATTGCCGTCACCCCGGACCCACTGTTGTTCAGTCAGGGAGTGACCCTGCTGCCGAGCGGTCTGACGCTGAGCCACTTCAGGAAGGTGCTCACGGAGAGTGATTTTCCGACGTTTTTCAGCAATAGCCTGATCGTTTCGCTGGCGACAGCGCTGCTGACCACGTTGATCTCCGCCGCTGCTGGCTATGCGTTTTCGCGTTTTCAGTTTCGCAGCAAAATGATCATCGCCGCGCTGCTGCTGTTCACCCAGATGTTCCCGCTGGTGATGATTATTGCGCCGATTTATCGCGTTATGGCGCCGCTCGGGCTCACCAACAGCCTGTCCGGCTTAATCCTCATCTATACGGCGTTTAATGTTCCTTTCGCCACGTTTTTAATGCAGTCGTTTTTCGATGCTATTCCGAAAGATCTTGAAGAGTCGGCGATGCTGGAAGGGTGTACCCGCTTTCAGGCGCTGTATCGTGTGCTGATGCCGCTCACGTTGCCGGGTATGGCGGCAACGCTGGGTTTTGTCTTTACCGCGGCCTGGAGCGAACTGTTGTTCTCTCTGATGTTAATCAATAAGAACGAGGTGATGACCTTCCCCGTCGGGTTGCTCAGCTTCGTCTCTAAGTTTGCGGTTTCCTGGGGCGACATGATGGCTGCGGCAGTGCTGGCGCTGATCCCGGCCTGTCTGTTTTTTGCCTTTATTCAACGCTATTTGGTTCAGGGACTCACCGCAGGGGCGGTTAAGGGGTAAATAATGGCCGCAATTACGCTGGCGAAAATCGACAAATGCTATGGCAACGTCGAGGTTTTACGCGATATCAATCTCACCATTCGGGATGGTGAGTTTGTGGTGCTGGTCGGTCCGTCCGGCTGCGGAAAATCGACGTTACTGCGCACCATTGCTGGCCTGGAGCTGGCAAGCAGCGGTGATATCCGTATCGGTAATAAGCTGATGAATGATGTCCCGCCAAAAGATCGCGATATTTCGATGGTGTTTCAGAGCTATGCGCTTTATCCCCACCTGACCGTGGCGCGCAATATGGGGTTTAGCCTGGAAATTAAGAAGCGGCCGCGGGCCGAAATCGACGACAAGGTACGGCGGGCAGCGGAAATTCTCAGCCTCAGCCATTTGCTGGATCGACGGCCAAAAGAGCTCTCCGGCGGTCAGCGGCAGCGCGTGGCCATGGGGAGGGCGATTGTTCGTCAACCGCAGGTGTTTCTGTTTGATGAACCGCTGTCGAACCTTGATGCGCAACTGCGCGGACAGATGCGGGTGGAAATTAAGAAACTGCATCAGCAGATGAATAACACCATTGTCTACGTCACCCACGATCAGGTCGAAGCGATGACGCTCGCCGATCGCATCGTGGTGCTTAATCATGGCGTTATTCAGCAAGTGGGCACACCGCTGGAGCTGTACGACACCCCGGCGAATAAATTTGTCGCCAGCTTTATCGGTTCGCCCCCCATGAATTTTATTAACGGCCTGACGTGCGCCAGCGGCGTTGCTATCGGCGACGACGTCCGGTTACCGCTTAATCCACAGTGGGCGGCACAAGAGAGTGGGCGAGAGGTGATTTACGGTATTCGTCCTGAGAATATCAGCCTCGCCACTGCGGATAGGGCGGACGCGCTACCGCTGCGGGTGTCATTAGTGGAGCCTACCGGGCTATCGGAACTGATCCACGGCACGTTATATGGCCATGACATCATGCTGTTTACCACCCGGCGATCCGGCGCGCGGGCGGGGGAGACCATTTTTATTACCCTGGATCACCAGCGCGCGATGTTATTTGATGCGGCCTCACAAAGACGCTTATAAAACTGACGAAAAGAGATGATATATGAGGAAAATAAACTATCTGCTCATGTTGCCCGCGTTGTTAGCTTCACTCGCCGTCACTCCGGCAGCCCAGGCGAAAACCCTGGTTTACTGTTCTGAAGCGTCGCCGGAGGGGTTTAATCCGCAGTTATATACTACCGGCGTCACCAATGACGCCAGCGCTAACCCCATATACAACCGACTGATTGATTTTAAATACGGTACCACCGATCTGATCCCCTCCCTTGCGGACCGCTGGGAGATCAGCCCCGATGGCAAAACCTACACATTTTACCTACGTGAGCATGTGAAATGGCAAAGCAATAAGGATTTTACCCCCAGCCGGGATTTCAATGCCGATGATGTGGTGTTTAGTTTTATGCGCCAGAAAGATACGGCCTCTGAGTGGCATAAGGTCTCGGGCGGCAACTACCCCTATTTTACGGGAATGGGGTTGGATAAACTGATCGTCAGCGTCCGTAAACTTGACGATCGGCGGGTGGTTTTCACTCTCGCTCACCCTGAAGTTCCTTTCCTTGCGGATATCGCAATGGGTTTTGCCTCGATCACCTCGGCGGAATATGCCGATAAAATGATGCGCGCGGGGACACCGGAGAAACTCGATCTTGCGCCGATCGGAACCGGGCCATTTCAGTTCGTCCAGTATCAGAAGGATTCACGTATTCTGTATAAATCCTTTGCCGATTACTGGGGCGGAAAAACGAAAATCGATCGTCTGGTATTCAGTATTACGCCGGATGCTTCGATACGTTTCGCTAAACTACAAAAAAATGAGTGTCAGATCATGACTTCGCCAAATCCAGCGGATATTCCGGCCATCAGTAAAGCGGCGCATATCACTCTGCTGCGCCAGGCTGGCCTGAACACTGGCTATCTGTCGTTTAATGTCGAGAAGAAGCCATTTGATAACCTGAAAGTTCGCCAGGCGCTGGCGCTGGCAATTAACAAACCCGATATTATCAAAGCGGTTTATGAAGGCACGGGCCAGATTGCCAACAGTTTGCTGCCGCCATCCATGTGGGGCTACGCGCCGGGTCGCGAAAGTCATGATTACGATCCGCTCAACGCCAGGAAGTTGCTTGCCGAGGCGGGCTATGCCAATGGCTTCAGCACCGAGATTTGGGCGATGCCGGTCCAGCGCCCCTATAATCCAAACGCACGGCGGATGGCGGAAATGATTCAGGCTGACTGGGCGGCTATTGGCGTACAGGCAAAAATCGTCACTTATGAATGGGGTGAATATCTGAAACGCGCCTCACAGGGCGATCACCAGACGATACTCATTGGCTGGGGAGGTGATAATGGCGATCCGGATAATTTCTTTAGCCCGCTCTTTAGCTGCGCCGCAGTGAACGGCGGCGCGAACTATTCGCGGTGGTGCGATAAATCCTTTGAAGCGCTGATTAATGCCGCGCGCAGCGAGCCGGATCATGACCAGCGCGTTCGACTGTATCAGCAGGCGCAGCAACTGATGGCGCAGCAGGTACCGGCAGTGATGATCGGCCATTCAACGGTGTATGAACCCATCAGCGATAAAGTGAAAGGTTACAGGATCTCTCCGGTTGGCGGTCATCGCTTTGAACAGGTCTCTGTGGAATAAATATTGACAGCGCCTGATTCATCAGGCGCTGAACCGAAGGACAACGTGGAACATCAACCCATGACCCAAAAAACTTATCAGCCCGATTGGGCAAGCCTCGATAGCCGGGAGATACCTCAGTGGTATAACGAGGCCAGGTTCGGCATTTTTATCCACTGGGGGGTTTACTCCGTTCCCTCATGGCGAAAAATTAATAACGCCTTGTTCGGATCTTACGCCGAGTGGTATTACGCCAGCGTTTATGGTCAGTATCGCAATAATGATGATGATTTCCACCAGAGAAACTATGCCCCGGATTTTCTCTATCGTGATTTTGCTCCGCTCTTTAAAGCTGAGCTTTTTGAGCCTGAGGCCTGGGCCGAACTGTTTAAATCCTCCGGGGCGAAATATGTGGTGCTGACGACAAAACATCATGACGGCTTCTGCCTGTGGCCGACTGAAAATCGCCATAAGAAAGGGTGGAACAGCGGCGACACCGGGCCGCAGCGCGATCTGCTCGGCGATATCACCCGGGCCGTCCGTGACAGCGGGCTAAAAATGGGGATCTACTATTCCAGCGTTGAATGGGAAACCAACTCAAGCCATCGCCCTGAAGGCGGTTTTTTTATCCCTCAGCGCGACCGCGAAAAGTTTGGTATTGCCGAGGCGCGTTATCCGGATGAAATCCTTATTCCTCAGTTAAAAGAGCTGGTTACCAACTATCAGCCAAGCCTGATTTTCGCCGATGGCGGAGAGTGGGACTTTAGCGAAGAATATAGCCAGACTAAAGAATTCCTGTGCTGGTTGTACAACGATGCGCCGAATAAAGACGAAGTGGTAGTGAACGATCGGTTTTGTAAAGAGATGCCGGGCGAACATGGCGATTATTACAGTACTGAGTATAACGATAAAGATGGTTTCGGCAGGCTTCATCCGTGGGAGGAGAGTCGCGGTATCGGCAAATCCTACGGTTATAACCGTGCGGAACAACTGGAAGATTATTGCACATCACAGCAACTGATTCTCCAGCTCATCGGGATCGTTGCTAAAGGGGGAAACTTCCTGTTAAACGTTGGCCCCACTGCGGATGGCCGCATCCCGGTTATACAACAGGAACGGTTACGGGACATCGGTCGTTGGATGGCGGTAAACGGCGAAGCGATTTATGGCAGCGAAATGTGTACCCGCTTACAGCACGACGATGAGCACGCTTTTCTGACCTGCGCAGGCGCCCACGATTACCTGATTCTCACCCGCTGGCCTACCCACAACTTTGCTTTACGCATCCTGTCAGGAATGACGCCGGGCGCCTGTGAGTTACTGTGCCGTGGGCAGCCGATCCCAGTGCCGTTCGAGATCCTGGGGGAGCAGCTTATTCTGCATCCTCTGCCCTGGGATTTTGAGCTTGGGCTGGAATATGCCTACACGTTCAGGCTGAGCTATTAATCGACTTGCTGGCGTATATATCGCTGAGAACATTGCGGTATATACCCGGCATACTTCCCGTTATATCCGCGTTGGCCACGGCGATCCGCTTCACCCCTGAGCCCTTCGCGGCCAGCGCAAAATCAGGTTGAATGCGATTAAGCGTTCTGTTCAGCAATGTTAAAGAGACGAGGCATATAAGTGCCGTCGGGGGGATCCGGGATGGGCGGTGAAAATGCATAAGCAATGGGACGTTCCGGATAGCGGTATTTCCCGTCTGAGTTGTTATTATCTCTTTCCCCTATTCTTGTCTACTCTGAGCCTGGCGCATTATGATTCCCGTTACGCTGCGCGAGATGACGCGTATCGATATTCCTGTGGTTCAGGTATTTCTTGTTAAGGACCTGGAATTTGTTCTTCAGCGTGGGCAGGGTAATACAGCCCGCCGCTCAGGACATCTTTAATCCCGAATGTGTTTCTCAGCGCAGACCTGTCGGTTAAAGGGCAATTTTCTCCTGAGACGTTTGTCGTTCTTTGAACCCCGCCTTTAAGTTAAGCGGCTCAGTATTTCTAAATTGATCATAATCATATAATTCTCATTTATCTTTTTATTGTGATTCTCATATACCAGAGCGGTCTATTTTAACTTATTGTAAGTTATATATAAAATGATGTTTGTATGACGTTTTTATTTATTTATCATACGGTTGACCTTATTAACAATTGTCGCTAGAGTCGCTGTCGACAGCACTTCATTACATTTTTATAGCCTAAATTATTCGCGCGGCAGGGTAAGAGGATTGCGCCCAGGGAACTGACTCATGTCAGTGACTGAGGTGAGTGAATATCCGGGACACCTGCTGCCTGAAGTATGATGGATTATGTTTTGAATTGGAATATGGTGCGAATGATTCAGTTCAATGCCATAACTGCCCCCGCAACTGTAGGCGGATAGCGAATATCCTTGTGCGGTTAATTAACCGCTGGTCACTGTAAAGTATGCTTTATGGGAAGGCTGATATTCTGATTGCCGCGAGTCAGGAGACCTGCTGTCAGGTTGTACGCCATTGAGTGGACGGGATGGTCCATGGGATGAATTATTTGACATAAACTGTGATGAATTTATGTATACGATATTTGGCGAAATAAAGCTTATTCCCCTAAATAATTCGAGTTGCATGACAAACGGTTAACCGTTTTGAACGGCGCTTGCGTTGGCCCCGTAGAGGTGAAGCCGCAGGCGTGAATCACGCGGCAAGTGAGCGCAGTCAACATACAGGCAACTTGAACTATAACGGGTATATTTGCATCTTTTACATAATATCATTCAAAAGCGTTCACGACTCAATGTCATCTATTTTCATGTCTCCTCCCGCTATATGGAATGAAATAACCATGACCAGAGGTTAACCTTCTGGCATCGACGGGACGATGATAATGCACGCTAATTCTACCTCTTTTACTTCGAAAAAAACGCTTCTGGCAATGACGGGCGCCGCGGTTCTGTTTCTGAATGCCGGTTTCGCCAGCGCGGCAAAAACCGAATATCCTCTGACGATTAAAAACTGCGGTCGCGAGCTTACCTTCAATCAGGCGCCAACGCGCGTGGCAACGGTCGGTCAGAACAGCACTGAAATTCTTTATTCACTGGGTCTGGCCGACCGCGTGGTCGGAACCTCGCTCTGGTTTGGCCCGGTACCGGATGCGTATAAAGCGGCAAATGAGAAAATTGCCGTTATTGCACAAAACATTCCCAGTTTTGAAGGGATCATTGCGAAAAAGCCGGATCTGGTTGCCAGCCAGTTTGAGTGGCAAATCGGCCCTGCGGGGACGGTGGCGTCTTACGAGCAGTTTAGTGAACTGAAAGTGCCTGTTTATACCGCGCCAGCCGACTGCGCAAAAGATAACGAAGATGGCGGCGACGGTGTACGTAAGAGCATGTTTGATATCGCAATGGTGTACCAGGAAATCGCCGATCTGGCGAAAATCTTCGACGTTCAGGATAAAGGCGATGCGCTGATTGCCAGCCTTAAGGCGCGGGAAGCGGCAGCCAAAAATAAAATTTCCGCAATGGATAAAAACGTTTCCGTCGTTTTCTGGTTCTCCAGTGCCGACCTGCAGCTCGATCCTTACGTTGCCGGGAAGTTTGGTCCGGCCGCATGGATCGCGAAAACGCTGGGCGTGAAAAACGTGATTGATTCCGCTGAAGAGTGGCCCACGGTAGGCTGGGAAACTATCGCTAAAGCCAATCCTTCCGTCATTGTGCTCGGTGAAATGAGCCGTCGCCGCTTCCCCGCTGATGACTGGAAAGTCAAAATGGAATATCTGAAATCTGACCCCGTCACCAGCCTGCTTCCCGCGGTGAAGGAAAACCATCTGCCGGTCATTGATGTACAAACCATGAACGCCGGGATTAGAACCATTGATGGGGTGGAAAAACTGGCTGACGCCCTGGTTGAGTACGGCTTAGCGCATCCGCAGGCCGCTCATTAAGCGACGTTTTACCCCTGGTCTTGCCTTACTGCCCGGTTAACGGCGCAAATTGTCGCAGCCAGTCTGGATACGGACAGAGCGGAACATCCGGCACGTACAGGCAGTACGCGCCGATGATTCCCGACGCTCCCCCTGCGGGTCGTCCTGGAGGGCACTGCATTTGGCGTTATCGCTGTCGAAGACCAAACGGGCAAATAACATCGCCTGATGGGCCAGGCAGGCCCCGGGTCATCGCGTATTTCAGGTAATCAGGAATGCAGATAATGATCAGTGATTCTCGCAGGACGCGCCGTGCTATCGGTCAACTTGCGGTGAGAGTCGGTGGACACACCCTTTGGGTCAGCGTGCTCATGTGCTGCGTCCTGCTGGCAGGGATTTCTATTGGCGAAACCTTTATTCCCTGGGGGCACGTACTCAGCACGCTGGCAAATCGTCTGTTTGATGCCCGCTATCCTGTCGATGCGCTGGATGCGGGAATTATCTGGAACTACCGCCTGACGCGCGCGCTGGTCTCTGCCAGTTGTGGCGCCTGCCTGGCCATATCCGGGGTTGTGCTTCAGTCGTTGCTGCGCAATGCGCTTGCCGAACCTTATCTGCTGGGTATTTCCGCGGGCGCCTCTACTGGCGCGGTGCTGATTGCGCTCACCGGGCTTGGCGCCGGGATCGTCAGCATGTCCCTGGGGGCTTTCATTGGCGCACTGACCGCATTTCTGTTCGTTGCGCTGCTGGCGATGGCCGCTGGTGGCAGACAGGGCGGTGGCGTCACAACCAAAATTATTCTGGCCGGGATCGCCAGTTCGCAGCTTTTCAATGCGATGACTTCACTGATTATCACCCGCTCGGCAAACGCCGAGCAGGCCCGCGGCATCATGTTCTGGTTACTGGGTAATCTCAGCGGCGTGCGCTGGCCTGATGTCGTCCTGGCGGTGCCCACTGCGCTGATCGGCATTGTGCTGTGCTTTTTTTATGCTCGTCATCTTGATGCCTTCTCTTTTGGCGCGGAATCCGCCGCATCGCTGGGAATTCCGGTAAAACGTACCCGCGCGGTGCTGATCGCCGCCGTCACCGGCATGACGGCAATTATGGTCTCTATTGTCGGCGCGATTGGCTTTGTTGGCCTGGTGATCCCTCATGCCGCCCGTCTGCTGGTTGGCAATCAGCACCATCGGCTGCTGCCGGTCAGCGCGCTGACCGGCGCCATTTTCCTTGTCATCGCCGACGTTATTTCCCGCACCTTATTGCCAGGCCAGGTGCTACCAATAGGCGTGATCACCGCGCTGGTTGGTGCGCCAGCGTTTTCACTCATCCTGATAAGAGGAGGCCGGGCCAAATGACGCTGAACGCGGTAATCCCTTTTGAGACCTCTGCTGATGCGGTTATCGAAGCGCGCAATCTGCGCTGGCAGGTGAAAGGCAAGATGATTGTTGATGATGTCTCGCTCAGCGTCACGCCAGGCGAGTTTGTCGGTATCATCGGCCCCAACGGTTCGGGTAAAACGTCCCTCATTTCACTGCTGGCAGGGTTGCTGAAGCCCACTTCCGGCCAGATTGCTCTGCAGCAAAAGGCACTGCAACAGTACTCGCGTCGTCATCTGGCGCAGAAGGTGGCATTGGTTGAGCAACAGGCGGAGACCAGTGAACGTCTTACCGCGTTGCAGGCCGTTTCGCTGGGGAGAACGCCCTGGCTTAGCCTGCTCTCGCCGTGGTCTCAAAAAGATGACGACATCGTGCAAATGATGCTGGAAAAAGTCGCGCTTCAGGCGTTGCAGCACCGCTGCTGGCATACTTTTTCCGGCGGAGAAAAACAGCGTCTGCATATCGCCCGGGCGCTGGCGCAGCAGCCGCAGCTACTGCTGATGGATGAACCCACCAACCACCTTGATATTCAACATCAGATTGGCCTGCTGAGTCTGGTGAAACGCGAAAAGCTCACGGTGATTGCCGCCCTGCATGACCTGAATCATGCGGCGATGTTTTGCGATCGCATCCTCGTTATGACGTCCGGACGCATGGTGATGCAAGGAGCGCCATGCGCCGTTTTTACCCGCGAAAATATTAACGCCTGGTTCGGCATTGATACCGTCATTGAACGCGAACCGGATGGCGCAAGCTGCTTTATTCGTTATCAGAGACCAGATGAATGCTAAGGAAGAACTGATGAAATACCTCAAACAGAGTCTGAAAGTTTTGTGTTTACTGGCGATCGCCTCTTCCGCTTTCGCACAAACCCACGAAGTGTTGATGAAAAATCGTGGCGCGGCGGGGCCAATGGTCTATGAGCCGGATTACCTGGAGATCCAACCCGGTGATACGGTGAAGTTTATCCGCAAGCACAAGAGCCACAACGCGGCTTCAATCGCGGAGCTATCTCCTGCTGGCTACCCTGGGTTTATCGGCAAAATTGATGAAGAGATCGAAGTGAAATATGACCATGCCGGATTTTACGGCATCAAATGCACGCCGCATTACGCCCAGGGAATGGTGATGCTGATTAAGGTTGGCGATGCCTCTCTGCCAGATAGTTATCGTGCTTTCAAGGCGCCGGGAATTGCCGATAAGCGTTTCCAGGCCATTTACGCACGTATCGACAAACAGTAAGTAACCCACGATATGCAGGGAGGAGTGCATGGTGGCGGATAACAAACATGCAGATGACGACATTCAGGAGCAGCGTCGGGAATGCCTGTGCAGGATGACAACATTCGTCGGCGCGGCAGGCGTTGCCGCCGCCGTCTGGCCGCTGGTTTCTGCTTTAGGCCCGGATGAAAAAACGCGCGGTGAGAATGAACCGATCGATGTTTCTCTTGCGGGGATTGCCGCCGGGCAAACCCTCCGGCGGGTATGGCAGGGAAAGTTGATTCTTATTCATCATCGCACGGCGGAGGAAATCGCCGCCGCCAGGGATGTCGATCCCACTACGCTGCTCGCCCCCCAGGCTGACAGCGAACGGGTGACTGCCGGTTATCCTCAATGGCTGGTGATTGAGGGATACTGCCCGCATGCCGGATGCGTCCCCAACGCCAGACCGGGCGGGCAGGGCTGGGTCTGCCCGTGCCACGGTTCAGAGTTTGATACTTCCGGCCGCGTAACCCGCGGACCGGCAACGGCGAATCTGGCCATCCCGGATTACGCGTTTCATCCCGACGGCCAGACCGTGCGCATTGGTGCGAAGGAAGCCTGAGATGGGGCGTGAACGGGTCTATTCGCTGCGCTGGCGTATCCCTTTTCCACGCTCGGTCGCCGGACTCTGGGTATTCGCCGTCGGCGCTATCCTGCTGGTTATGCTTGGCGTGCAGATCCTCACGGGGATCGTGCTGGCGATGTTTTACGTGCCGACGGCTGAACTGGCCTTTGATTCCATTATTCATATTATGCGTGCGGTTCGCCACGGCGAGCTGTTGCGCAATATGCACGCAATTGGCGCGTCGCTGTTATTCTTCGCCTGCTATCTGCATATTTTTCGCGGCATGTACTACAGCGTGTACCGCAAACCCTGGGTGACCATGTGGATGATTAGCGTGACGCTGTACGTGCTGCTGATGATGACCGCATTTCTCGGCTACAGTCTTATCTGGGGGCAAAAAAGTTATTGGGCGGCCACGGTCATTACTCGTTTTGTCCAGGCTATTCCGCTGGTTGGGGACACGCTTTACGCCTGGTTGCTCGGAAGCCATACGCCGGGAACGCCGATGCTGGGGCGTTTTTTTGTTTTCCACTTTCTTTTCCCCTTTCTGATTGTTGTGGCGACGATTTTTCATATTCGTACCGTGCAATCGGCATTCGCTCAGGCGATGAAAAAGACGTTCAGCGAGAAAGCGTCGAGAAGCCTGTTATTCGATTACAAAATCAGCGACCTCGATGCCATCAAAATCACCCTTTTTTTGATGCTTTTTGCCTGGTTTTTATTTTTTGCTCCGCACTACCTGAGTAGCGCCGACAACTTTATTCCAGCCGATCCAACGGTGACGCCGGCGATTGTCGCGCCTGAATGGTACTTTCTCCCTTTCTTCTCAATGCTACGCTGCTTCCCGAATGAATTTGCCGGTCTGGCGGCGATGTGCGGTTCGATACTGATTTTCTATTTCCTGCCCTGGCTTGATACCTCCCGGGCGCGGTTTCGCCATTACAGCAAACTGGTGAAGTGCGGCTTCTGGCTGTGGGTCATGAATGCCTGTTTTTTAGGCTGGCTGGGGTCAAAAGCGCTGGTGGGCCCCGATCTGATTGACGGTTTCCGTAATGAAGAGGGGTGGATCCGCCCGGCATCTCAGCTTTCCACGCTGATCTGGTTTGCCTGGTTTTTAATCCTTTTACCCTGTCGTCGTTTTCTCGAAAAGCAGGATTGACAATGAAACGACTGGTATTCAGCATTCTGTGCTTATCTCTTTTGGCATCAGGCGCGACCGGTGCGAAAGAGGCGGTGCCTGAACGGCAGGACTGGAGCTTTAGCGGTATTGTCGGCCAGTATGATAAACAACAACTGCGGCGCGGCCTGCAGGTGTATGAAGAGAAATGTCGTGCCTGCCACGGTATGAAACACCTTACTTTTCGCAATCTGACCCGGCCCGGCGGCCCTGAACTCACGCCTGAAGAGGCAAAAAGTATCGCCAGCGGCTATCAGTTCCCTGAGATTCAGGATGATGGCCAGGTGGGGGAGCGGGACGGGACGCTAAATGACAGCTTTATTTCGCCTTATCTCAATGAGCGGGAAGCGCGATACTTCAATAACGGCGCGGAACCCGTTGACCTGAGCTATATCGTCCGGGCCCGTTCCTACGATCGTGGTTTTCCGCAATTCTTGTTTGATGCCTTTCTGCCCTATACGGATCAGGGCGCGGATTACGTCTTTGCGCTATTAACCGGTTACCTGCCTGACGATCCTGAAATGAAAGCTAATCGCTATTTTCCAGGTGGGGTGATGAATATGCCGAAACCGCTTTCCGACGGCGAGATAAAATGGCACCCGGCGTCGCAGATAGCGGAAACGGAGGCGCAGTACGCCAGGGATGTCACTGCATTTCTGGCATGGGTCGCTGACCCGGATCTTTCCGGGCGAAAACAACAAGGCATTTACGTTATGGGCTACCTCGCCATTATGCTGGGACTGCTCTGGCTGCTACGCCGAATGAAGAGACGCTCGCCGCATGAGCGAGAGTGAACAGCGGCGTTTTTATTGCGACTGACGATAAATGAGAAATGCATCAAGTTGACCACATAATATCTTCATAATGTGGCATTACAGTAACGCTGTTTCTTTGTTTACAACATCAGGGAGGGGAGGTATGGAAGAGAGCCTGGAACAGCCCAGGGAACAGCCGATCGCCAGCTTTATCTGGTGTGGCGTGAGGGTAATTGTTTACTCACAGACGGTAAAATTTGCCGGTACGATGCTACACCGCCATTTTTTGCCAACCAATCTACGATTGAAGATAAATGAAGAAGTGCAGCAGGCGGCGATGAATCCCGGCGCTCACCGGCACAGTGGATATCCGGCAAGGAACCTCCTGAGAAAGTAATGTAACCTTTTCCGTTTCCGTATAGAACGATGAATATCTTCACTGTTTTCTGCCGCGTCGTTTAAATATTTATTTCTCCTTCAGAGACACTTTCCAGAACGTTAAGCAATGCGCTATTCCGGCGTTGGCGTTTTTATCCGTTTTTGTACCGGATGCCGTTGTGCTACACCCGCCGGTTAACCCGGTCTTCGGCTGACAATAAGGCATAAGTTAGCCCGTAAATACTCCTTAACGGAATCCACTTTAGTCTGGGGGATATTTTGGGTCGGAATTGCCTTTATTTTGCAGAATAATTTATACGGTACCCGCGTGAAGTTGCGACGATATGCGCAAACCCCGATCCGCCAAGGTGCATACCGGCAACCAGCAGGTTTTCGCTGGCGACCTGAGCGAGGAGCGTTTCCCGCGTGATTCTGGCCTGTGTGGGATCGCAATCAAAGGCAATGGCCACTGCGGGACAGGTGATCTGGATCGGCGGGAAATGGACGATATCGCCCCAGATTAGCAGACTTTCATTGGCGGACCCGATGCGAAACCCGCAGTGGCCAGGGGTATGACCAGGTAGCCATACCGGCTGTATACCTTCGATCACTTCGCGATCATTCAGAAAACGGAGTCTGTGGGCCCAGGCGTCCAGCGTTCGGCGGGCGAGTGCGATGTTTCTCCGCCCCCGTTCACTGGCCTGGTTTAGCGTTCTATCATTCTGCCAGTATTCCGCTTCCAGAGGATGCAGATGCAGGCAGGCGTTGGGATAAGCCAGTGTGCCGTCTGCGTTGAGCAACCCGCCAATATGGTCCGGGTGAGCATGAGTCAGCAGCACGGTATCAACCTCTTCAGGCCTGATGCCCGACAAGCGCAGACTCGCTGTCAGCGCGCCGCCTGCGTTATTGTGCCCGCCTGTACCGGCATCGACCAAAATCGTCCTCCCCCGCCCGCGGATAAGATAGCCACTGATGTCGATATTGCCGGGGACGGTAACGCCCGCGCGGCGCTGGATGGCTTCAGCATCGATGCTATCAATGCCGGACAGTAGCGTCAGGCTGGCCGTCATATTGCCGTCACTGAGGGCCGTTACCAGAAAATCGCCAATCTGGCGGGAACTAAAAGATGGATGAGGCATAATAATGTATTACCTTGATCGGGATTGTTTATCGGCGTGACTGCGTAACTGGCTGGTTATGGGTTCATATATCCAGGCTTTTTCTCGCGCCGCAACGAGTGAGGCCTCCCGGCGAGGGAGAATGTAAGCCACGCGTTGCGGCGGGTTTTTATCCAGCCCTGCAGCCTGAAGTATTGTGGGCCGATATCCCAACTCTGCGTCAATAAAGTCAACTGACTCAAGACTCAGCAGCAAAACCTCTTCCACAGCGACGGCAGGAAAAGAGCCTGCGTATTGGTACAGATTGCGATGCCAGTCACGAATATGCTGTTGCCAGTGCGAAAAGTTACCGCCGCCCTTGCGCTGATATTCTTCACAGGTAATCACATCCGCATCTTTGATGGTATGAATGGCAAGATATACCGGGCAGCCGGAGGAAAGCGCTTTGAAACGTTGTGAGGCGCTGAACCCGTTGACAGAGACCAGCGCTGGCAGCTTTTGTTGGTTGTAAAACGCATTCCAGCGGGTTTCGCTTTCCCGGTCGGCATATGTGCACTCAACGAGATATAACATTGATCGCTCTCTGTATGTTTGAATCGCTGTTAACTTGATGTTTGATCATGCTACGTTGCGTATTGAGCGGTATGAAGCGATATTATTTCACTGGTCAATGATATTTTGTCATTAAGGTTAATGTCGGCAGAGGTTGCCAGAATGAGAAAAAAACTTCCCAGCAGTACTGCGCTTCAGGTCTTTGAAGCGGCCGCCCGGCACGGTAACTTTGCCCGCGCGGCGGAAGAATTATCGCTCAGCGAAGGGGCGATCAGCCGGCAGATTGCCCGGCTTGAGTCGATGCTGAACTGTAAGTTGTTCACGCGGACGGGGAGTCGTGTGCAACTGAATCCTAACGGTGCGCGTTATGCGCATCATGTGCGTGAAACGCTGGAACGGCTTGAACGAGATACTTAGTATCTGATGGGGGCGGCGGACGGCAGTCGAAGCCTGGAAATCGCCGCGCCGCCTACTTTTGCCAGCCGCTGGTTAATTCCCCGACTGGGTGATTTTCATCGCCTGCACCCGGATATTATCCTGAATATCGCGGTCAGAACCGATCCGTTTATCATTACCGGCAGTGGTTTTGACGCGGCGGTTCACTTTGAACATCCCGCGTGGGCCGGGATGCGTATGCGTTTTCTGTTTGAGGAAAGGTTGGTGCCGGTCTATCATCCGGCGTTACTCACCGGAGGCCATTTCGCCAGCCAGTTGAGCGCGCTACCGCGCATTCACCGACGGCAGAATCCCGATGCGTGGCGTCTCTACGCTGATGAGAGTGGGATCACGTTGAATAATCCGGCACAAGGTGTCCGTTACGATCTGCACGAAATGGCGATTGCCGCTGCCCTCGCCGGGCAGGGTGTTGCGCTGGTGCCGCATGTTTATGTCGAAAATGAACTTGAAAATGGGCAATTAGTGGCGCCCTGGCCGATATCCCATCGGTTGAGTAAGCGCTTTTGTCTGGTGAGGCCGTCGGAAAATGGGATCAACGAATTGGCGTTACAGGCGTTTGAACGGTGGCTGGCGGCGGAATAATATCGCGTTTTCATGGTGTAAATGGCGCTGAATCATCGTCAGGGTTGTCGGCGCAGAGAAGGAGGGTACAGCCGCCAGGAGGCGGCGGTGGCATGGCTCAGGCGTGGGATAACAGCGGAAACATTAGCTTATTCTCTGCGAAGATATTTTCTTTGTGCGGGTAGATAAATAAAATATCTTCACCTTCTATTTTTTCATATTCGCCAGCCCGCCCTTCTTTTGGGGTAAAACCCAGAATAGCCTGATAGGTATGCGTGTCGGCGAGTTCATTTATAATGCCTGCCAGGGAACCGCCGTTATCGCAAAAAATATCGAAACAGATAAGTGCCGGGCCGTGCTGCATCGCTATTGCGACAGCCTGATTCTTTTCAGAAAAATAGACGAAGTGTTTCATAAAGGCGGAGCAGTAGAACATCAATAATCCGAAGTTATGCTGTATTCGCAATTGTGAAAAGGGGTTCGATTTTTGATAGTAGCGCTGCAATAGTGCGACTTCTTCTGGCTGGTCCATATCGAGCTTGCGAAAGTCACCCGCCGTTGGCATTACTGGCAGGATATATTGATGCTCATCTGTGCGCCTGAAACCGAATTGTGGATAAAAATCAACGGTTGTTGGGTTGGCGAACAAGAAAAAAGCGTCGGCTTTATTCTGCCAGTCCGCCAGAATCTGCCTGATGAGCTGCCCGGCCAGCCCCTTATTCCGATGATCCACATCGGTCATCACGGTACCGATTTGAATATAGCGTCGGGGTTCGTTCCGCCAGACAAGATCGATAATATTGGCGGAGGCATTAGCAATCACTTTATTGTTGTTCACCAGGGCATAAGGAATATAGGCGTCGGTCCAGTATCCTTTGTGGTACCACTCTTTAAAGGAGAGATCGAAGGTTTTAATTGCGAGGTCAATAAAGCTATTTCTCAAAACGTCATCGTGCACAATTTGCTTAACTAATTTATAGGTCATCGTCGACATTCCTTTCCGCTGCGGGTGAGGCGCTATTTCCGGTTATCTGTTCGGCGGCCTGCTCTCTGTCAGGCGATTTAAAAATAGCATATCCCCACAGAACGGCGATGATTGTTGCGCTTAACCCTTGCCCCGGTCACAAATTCGCAGGAGATAAGGTGGTGTTCACGGCATATTTCAGGCGGTATTAGGGTAGCGGTTACGAGTGATGAGCATTTCCTGAAATCAGTGGATTGGAGCATGAAGCAGTGACGAGATGACGTATCGTGGGAACAAATGCGTTTATTTTGCCAGGGCCGGGAATGTTCTGAGCACTATCACTATGAATTGTAAAAAACGAAGAGCAATATCTCGCCTTCAAGGTCATGACCCCCATCATAATCACGTAGGTGGAATGTGTTATCATCGCGCCACTCTTTTCCGTCCCTGGACGTTTGTTTATGCAACAACCTGTTGTTCGCGTTGGAGAATGGCTGGTTACTCCCTCTGTTAATCAGATCAGCCGTAAGGAGCGTCACCTCACTCTCGAACCGCGCTTAATCGACCTTCTGGTTTTTTTTGCTCGCCATCCTGGCGAAGTGCTGAGTCGTGATGAGCTTATTGATAATGTCTGGACTCGCAACGTTGTCACCAGTCACGTCGTGACGCAGAGTATTTCTGAACTGCGCAAGTCGTTGAAAGATGGTGATGATAGCAAACTGGAATATATTGCTACAGTACCTAAACGCGGCTATAAACTGACGGTGCCGGTCATCTGGTGTACGGAAGACGGAGAAGCATTGACGCAGAATTTTTCCGTAGAAACAGAGTCCCTTTCCACCCCACCGGTAGACGCAGCGTCAGATGCTATTCCAAATGCGACATCGGAAAAATGCACGCGTGTGAACGCGTTTATTGTCTGGGTACTTTTTTTGTTAGCGCTCGGGAGTTGCGTGGCGCTGGTAGCTTTATCGACTCTGGAATCACGTCCACCCGTTGCGAAGGCACGATTACTACTTAACCCGCGTGATATTGATATTCATCTGCTCACCGGCAATACCTGTAACAACTGGTCGTCTCAACACGCGTATGCCATTGGGTTAGGGAGTCTGATTACCACTTCGCTAAATACCTTCTCCACCTTTATGGTGCATGATAAAACCAACTACAACATTAATGAGCCGAGCAGTTCCGGAAAAACGTTGACCATTGAGTTTGTGAATCAACGTCACTATCGCGCCCAGCAGTGCTTTATGTCGGTTAAGGTGGTGGATAACGCAGATGGTTCGACGATGATGGACAAGCGCTATTTCGTGACTAGCGATAATCAACTGTCAATTCAGAACGATCTGCTGAGTAGCTTGTCGGAGGTGCTGAAGCAGCCGTGGCCGGCACGTATGCAGGAGATGTTAAGGCAATTTCAACCTTCGCAGAGCATTGCCCTTACTTATTTTTATCAGGCACATCAACTATTAATGAACGGAGATGTTGATTCACTGAAAAGAGCCAGTAGTTTACTTGATGATGTGAATAAACTGTCTCCGGATTTTACCTATGCCTGGGCGGAAAAAGCGCTGGTGGATGTATTACGCCATTCACAGCAGCCGTTGACCGATAAACAGTTGGTTGATCTTTATAGTGAAATAAGTCGCGTAGGGAATATGCCAGTAATTAAAGATATGGCCATATTTTATCAAATTAAAACAGTAGACATGTTGAGCAAAGGAAAAGTGGATGAAGCCTATCAGGCCATTAATGCCGGGATTGATCTGGAAATGTCATGGATGAACTATGTGCTGTTAGGTAAAGTCTATGAAATGAAAGGGCAGAACCGGGAGGCTGCCGATGCCTATCTGACAGCATTTAATTTACGTCCAGGTGAGAATACATTTTACTGGATTGAAAATGCGGTATTCCAGACCTCGGTTACCCGCGTAGTACCCTATCTCGATAACTTTCTCGCTTCAGAATAAGTAAATTCTCATCATGGTCATTATTTTGAGCATAATGAGGTTAATATTGTGTTTCTTATAATATACCTGGTTGTTTTATTTCTTGGCTCATCTTTTGAAATTGCAACATTTTCGCAACAGGTGATGGTGTTTTTAACCTTCTGTAAATAAACAATATTTATCTTTTTATGATGTCAACTTGCCATCCTGATATGTTACGAGAAAAAGGTCAATATATCATTTGTTTGATGTTTTTAATTATTTCACTTTATCTTTATGACTTATTTTTCATCCGGACGTAATCTGGTTTGGAGTTGGTCGGATCAATAAAAATTTATCATCATGATCTGTGCCTCAAAATAAACGTAGGAGAAAAGAAAACATGAGTTCAGCGAAGAAGATAGGGCTGTTTGCCTGTACCGGTGTAGTAGCCGGTAATATGATGGGGAGCGGTATTGCACTATTACCTGCAAACCTGGCCAGTATCGGTGGTATTTCTATCTGGGGATGGGTGATTTCTACTATTGGCGCAATGTCACTGGCTTACGTTTATGCCCGTCTGGCGACCAAAAACCCACAACAGGGAGGGCCAATTGCTTATGCTGGTGAAATATCACCGGCATTCGGTTTTCAAACTGGTGTGCTTTATTATCATGCAAACTGGATTGGTAACCTGGCTATCGGAATTACCGCCGTTTCTTATTTATCGACATTCTTTCCTGTGTTAAATAACCCAGTGCCAGCAGGGATTGCCTGTATTGCTATCGTATGGATTTTTACTTTTGTTAATATGCTCGGCGGAACATGGGTTAGCCGATTGACGACGATTGGGTTGGTACTGGTACTTATTCCGGTTGTGATGACGGCGATTGTCGGCTGGCACTGGTTTGATGTTGCCACTTATCAGGAGAACTGGAATACCTCTCACGCTACGGATAGTCACGCGGTTATCAAAAGTATCTTGCTCTGCCTGTGGGCTTTTGTGGGGGTGGAATCGGCAGCGGTCAGTACCGGCATGGTGAGCAATCCGAAACGTACCGTGCCATTGGCTACGATGCTGGGTACAGCGATGGCCGGTATTGTCTATATTGCCGCAACTCAGGTTATGGTCGGTATGTATCCTGCCTCTAAGATGGCCGCATCCGGCGCGCCATTTGCCATCAGCGCTTCAACCATACTCGGCGGCTGGGCTGCACCGATGGTGTCCGCTTTCACCGCCTTCGCCTGCCTGACATCTCTGGGTTCATGGATGATGCTGGTGGGTCAGGCCGGCGTGCGTGCGGCTAACGATGGTAATTTCCCTGCGGTATATGGTGAAGTCGATAGCAACGGTATTCCGAAAAAAGGCTTGCTGCTGGCGGGAGTAAAAATGACTGCGCTGATGGTACTTATTACGCTGATGAATTCCACTGGCGGTAAAGCGTCAGATTTATTCGGGGAGCTGACCGGCATCGCGGTGTTACTGACCATGCTGCCTTATTTTTATTCCTGTGTTGATCTGATTCGTTTTGAAGGTATTAACATTCGCAACTTTGTCAGCCTGATTTGCTCGATTCTGGGCTGTGTATTCTGTTTTATCGCGCTAATGGGGGCAAGTTCCTTTGAGCTGGCGGGTACTTTTATCGTCAGTCTGATTATCTTGATGTTTTACGGTTGCAAAATGCATCAGCGCCAGAGTAGCGACAATTCCACTGATAACAACGCTGCCAGCGCGCATTAATCAGTAAAGTAACCCTATTCCTGAGGCCCTTTCCATAATCTGCCACAACGTGGCGGGAGGGGGATTCTATATCCGGAGATTTGACTATGAACGTTATTGCTATTATGAATCACATGGGCGTTTACTTCAAAGAAGAGCCCATCCGTGAATTGCATCGCGCGCTTGAACACCTTGATTTCCGTATTGTTTATCCGAATGATCGTGATGATTTATTGAAACTTATTGAAAACAATGCGCGACTGTGTGGCGTTATTTTTGACTGGGATAAATATAATCTTGAGTTGTGTGAAGACATCAGCAAAATGAACGAATATATGCCATTGTATGCCTTTGCTAATACTTACTCTACGCTGGATGTGAGCCTGAATGATTTGCGTATGCAGGTGCGTTTTTTTGAATATGCGTTAGGTGCAGCGGAAGATATCGCCAGCAAAATAAAACAAAATACTGATGAGTATATTAATACAATTCTGCCGCCGCTGACTAAAGCGCTGTTTAAATATGTACGTGAAGGCAAATACACCTTTTGTACTCCCGGCCATATGGGCGGTACCGCGTTCCAGAAAAGCCCGGTAGGTAGCATTTTCTACGATTTCTTTGGTTCTAATACCATGAAATCCGATATCTCGATTTCGGTTTCCGAACTGGGTTCTTTATTGGACCACAGCGGCCCACACAAAGAAGCTGAAGAGTATATCGCTCGCGTTTTTAATGCGGAACGCAGCTACATGGTGACCAATGGCACCTCTACCGCCAATAAAATTGTTGGAATGTACTCTGCGCCAGCGGGTAGCACCGTGTTGATTGACCGCAACTGCCACAAATCGTTGACCCATCTAATGATGATGAGCGATATTACGCCAATCTACTTCCGTCCTACCCGTAATGCTTACGGTATTCTTGGCGGCATTCCGCAGAGTGAGTTCTTGCACGCGACTATTGCTAAACGCGTGAAAGAGACGCCAAACGCCACCTGGCCGGTATATGCGGTGATCACGAATTCCACTTACGATGGCCTGCTGTACAACACTGATTACATCAAAAAAAACCTGGATGTGAAATCTATTCACTTTGACTCTGCATGGGTGCCTTACACCAACTTCTCGCCAATTTACGCAGGTAAATGTGGGATGAGCGGCGACCGCGTCGAAGGGAAAGTGATTTACGAAACCCAGTCCACGCACAAACTGCTGGCGGCATTCTCTCAGGCTTCCATGATTCATGTGAAAGGTGATGTTAACGAAGAAACCTTTAATGAAGCTTACATGATGCATACCACCACGTCTCCGCATTATGGTGTAGTGGCTTCCACGGAAACCGCTGCGGCAATGATGAAGGGCAACGCCGGTAAGCGCCTGATTAACGGTTCTATAGAGCGTTCAATCAAATTCCGCAAAGAGATTAAACGCCTGAAAGGCGAGTCTGAAGGCTGGTTCTTTGACGTCTGGCAGCCGGAACACATTGATGATCCTGAATGTTGGCCGTTACGTTCTGATAGCGCATGGCATGGTTTTAAAAACATCGACAACGAACATATGTATCTCGACCCAATCAAAGTCACCCTGCTGACTCCGGGGATGAAGAAAGATGGCACTATGGATGCGTTCGGGATCCCGGCCAGCATTGTGGCGAAATATCTCGACGAACATGGCATCGTGGTGGAAAAAACCGGTCCGTATAACCTGTTATTCCTGTTCAGTATCGGTATCGACAAAACGAAAGCGCTGAGTCTGTTACGTGCGCTCACCGATTTTAAACGCGCGTTCGATCTCAACCTGCGGGTGAAAAACATGTTGCCGTCACTGTATCGGGAAGATCCTGAATTCTATGAAAATATACGTGTTCAGGAACTCGCGGAGCGTATTCACCGACTGGTTGCGCATCATAACCTTCCGGATCTGATGTTCCGCGCGTTTGAGGTACTGCCAACTATGATGATTACGCCATACGCCGCGTTCCAGGAGGAGTTGCACGGTCAGACTGAAGAAGTTTATCTCGAAGAGATGGTGGGCCGCGTCAACGCGAATATGATCCTGCCGTATCCACCTGGTGTTCCGTTGGTTATGCCGGGTGAAATGATTACTGAAGAGAGTCGCCCTGTACTGGAATTCCTGCAGATGCTGTGTGAAATCGGTGCTCATTATCCGGGATTCGAAACTGATATTCACGGCGCCTATCGTCAGGCAGATGGCCGATATACTGTCAAAGTATTGAAAGAAGAGAACAATAAATAATTGATGTTTAACAGGAAGGTGGTTTATCGCTTCCCTTTTTTCAAGGGGCAAGGAGAACATATTTGCAACCACGCGCTGTGGTATATCGCTTTCCTGAGACGGCCTGATATGCGGTTCAGGGGGTTGATACCGCTGAGCAGCAGCGCGTCGGCGTGTTCATTCTCGCTTTGTTAACCGTCGTTGCTTGTCGCGTGGGTATACACGGTACGGCTATCCGGGAATGTCCTGGAGACGGCGTCATGGTACCGGGATGCTGATGCAGGCGTTAATACTCAAAACTGGGGTCTGAACTGCCGTGAATTATCACTTATTGTATTGAATATTAATACAAAAATAATAAATCCATGGTTGAGTGAAATCAGCCAGAAGTGAAACCTGTCTCGTTAAGATTGTTCCGTAATAATGGCACCAGAAACAGATCTCGCCGGATAGTGAACTGGTTCAATTATCGAAACAAGCTTGCAAGCAGGGTTATGAGGAACCAATATGTCTGAACAACAAGTACAAGGTGTCGATGAGGCACTTGATCTCAATAATGAACTGAAAGCCCGCCGTGAAAAGCTGGCTGCACTGCGTGAGCAGGGTATCCCGTTCCCGAATGATTTTCGTCGTGACCACACCTCTGACCAACTGCACGCTGAGTTCGATGCGAAAGAAAACGAAGAGCTGGAAGCGCTGAACGTTGAAGTTGCCGTTGCTGGCCGTATGATGTCCTGTCGTATCATGGGGAAAGCCTCTTTTGTGACGCTACAGGATGTCGGCGGCCGCATTCAGCTGTATATCGCCCGTGACGATCTGGTGGAAGGTGTCTACAACGAGCAGTTCAAAAAATGGGACCTCGGGGACATCATCGCGGCGCGCGGTAAGCTATTCAAAACCAAAACCGGTGAACTCTCCATCCATTGTAGCGAACTGCGTCTGCTGACTAAAGCCCTGCGCCCGCTGCCGGACAAATTCCACGGCCTGCAGGATCAGGAAGCGCGCTATCGTCAGCGCTACCTGGACCTGATCGCTAACGATGGATCCCGCCATACCTTTAAAGTGCGTTCGCAGATCCTGGCGGGCATTCGTCAGTTCATGGTCGGCCGCGGCTTTATGGAAGTGGAAACTCCGATGATGCAGGTGATCCCCGGTGGCGCTTCCGCCCGTCCGTTCATCACCCATCACAACGCGCTGGATCTGGACATGTACCTGCGCATCGCGCCGGAACTGTACCTGAAGCGTCTGGTAGTTGGCGGCTTCGAGCGCGTGTTTGAAATCAACCGTAACTTCCGTAACGAAGGTATCTCCGTGCGCCATAACCCAGAGTTCACCATGATGGAACTCTATATGGCCTATGCGGACTATAAAGACCTGATCGAGCTGACCGAATCCCTGTTCCGCACCCTGGCGCATGATGTTCTCGGCCATACCGAAGTGCCTTACGGCGATGACGTTTTCGACTTCGGCAAGTCGTTTGAAAAACTGACCATGCGCGAAGCGATCAAGAAGTACCGTCCTGAAACGGATATGGCCGATCTGGATAACTTCGATTCCGCAAAAGCGCTTGCGGAAAGTATTGGCATTCACGTTGAGAAGAGCTGGGGTCTGGGCCGTATCGTGACTGAGATTTTTGAAGAAGTGGCGGAAGCGCACCTGATTCAGCCGACCTTCATCACCGAATATCCGGCAGAAGTGTCGCCGCTGGCGCGCCGTAATGACGTGAATCCGGAAATTACCGACCGCTTTGAATTCTTCATTGGCGGCCGCGAAATCGGTAACGGCTTTAGCGAGCTGAACGATGCGGAAGACCAGGCGCAGCGCTTCCAGGAGCAGGTGAAGGCGAAAGCCGCCGGAGACGACGAAGCGATGTTCTACGACGAAGACTATGTTACCGCGCTGGAGCACGGTCTGCCGCCAACGGCGGGGCTGGGCATTGGCATCGACCGTATGGTGATGCTGTTCACCAACAGTCACACTATCCGCGACGTGATCCTGTTCCCGGCGATGCGTCCGCAGAAGTAAGTCCCGGTGAAAATCTGGCCCCTTTGTTTGCAAGAACTTTGGGGCTTAAGTCTAAGAGACAATTTTAAATTGTATACATCAAAATGTATTAGCTCAAACTTGACCTGACATTTTCACTTGTAGCACACAATTAAATCTGACAATTTGCTTCGAGCGAAAAACAGACGTTAAGGCTTCGATAATACTGCCTACTTTTTGTGGTACAGTGTTGTATCCGTTTCCGTGAGAGTAAGTTTTCCGATGTAGCGATTCTGTCTTCTAACAGTTTTTACTTTCCACATTGCCTGTCGGCTGTGTGGGCCTCTGTTATTTAAGATGAGAATCTTTCTGCATGAATACTTTACTGTTTGCGCTGATTTGCGCACTACGCAGCCACGATTGGCTGCGCTTCCTTGGTTTTGCCTATGTCCTGTCATCATTGGGTAATGGACTTACTCAGGTGATTGTTTTTGGACAACTTCTACACTGGCAGGCTTCTCCCGCGACTCTGACCATAATTTATATGCTGTCAATGCTGCCCAGTTTTATAGGGAGCATCTGCGGCGAAGCTCTGTGTAATAAAGTTTCACCACTCCGAATCCTGATTTTTACAGAGCTACTCGGCCTGCTTGCACTTGTTTTTCCGTTATATGGTTTGTTGCATCATAACGTTCCGGCTTTGCTTGCGGTGCAATGCTCGGAAGCGCTATTCAGCGGAATGAGTTATCCGGCTTTGACTCTGTTGTTTAAACGCGGATTACGGCATGACGAACTACCTGCAGCAACCGCCATGGAAACGATAATTTTTGCCTCACAGGTTTTACTCGGTACCGGATTGGGCGTTTTATTGTTCGACCTGATCTCCCCTTTAAATCTCCTCGCCATTGATGCCCTGAGCTTTGCCGCTTCCACTGTTTTACTTCTGACATCAGCCTCTGTTTTTCAGGTGATAGAACTGCAAACTGAAAAAACAGTGGCTGTCGCACAGAAGTTATTTTGGCGGTGTTTATCTCCATTGCAAAAAAGAAGCGTGGTGCTTTTACCTGCTCTTGCAGCTGTGGGCTCACCCGCAATGGCGCTTTTACCTGCTCTTGCGCAGGAAATCAGGGCTGAAGATTCAGCAGGGCTGGCACTTCCACTCCTTTTTGCGCGTAGCCTCGGACAACTCTGTGGCCCGCTAATGCTTGATGCTAGTAAATTGCAGCGCTATTCCGCTAATAACTGGATGTTGCTGGTATGCCTTAGCGGATACATTGGAGGTTATTTTTTATTACCTCTTTCTGCCGCATTTCCATACGCCGCGCTTATTATGATTTTCAGTGCACACATGGCTTCGAATATTGTGTTTGCTATAGGTACTTTCGGGGTGCTTAAAAACTTTGCAGAAACTCAGGTTGCCAAAGCCAGTGCAATTACATGGCGTGGACAGGTTCTGACCGCTGCTATTTCTACCGGGATAACCAGCGTGATAGCGCAGAACTTCGGTGCTTTTACTGCTCTTTACAGCATTTCTCTGTTCAGTCTGGGAGGTGTTGGTGTTTTGCTCTGGTTTAGCAGGGTGCACAGAAAAAATTAAAACGTTGGTATGTGTGGCATCGTAAATAAAGAGTAGGGAGCAGGTCTCTTCTCCACTAATACAAGGTCCGCTTCTGGCACAGGCTGTGTGAAAACTGCTGATCACTTTTTGGTACTAAGTAGTACTCAGATATGGCAAGAATCGAGTTTTTACACAACTTGGGCACAGAGCGGACTGTCAGGTTGGGTCCGGCTCTGTGCCGGAAGAGTGCCAGATCAGATCTGAGCTAATACAAGCTATCAGAACTATTCGCGACCGAACGATGCATATTTTGACAAACAATAAGTCAATGATGGAATTCCATCATAAATTCGTTACTCCTCCTCTTTAGCGCCTGCTTATAGTATCTGCGTAAAGATAAATAAAAAGGATCCGCTATGTTCCCGTCACAGTTACCGAAACCGCGCCATCATTCCGCGCAGGCGATCCCCTCGCTGCGTTGGGGGATTATTGGTCCCGGATGGATTGCCGAACGTTTTGTGAAGTCGCTAAAAGAGTACAGTCGTCAGCGTGTCGTCGCCGTGACCTCGCGGACGCAACAAAAGGCCGACAGTTTTGCCGCACGGTGGGGCATTGCCCAGGCTTATTCTCAGGTGGATGAAATGCTGGCGCGCCCGGATATAGATGCGGTTTATATTGCCACGCCGCATAACCATCACTTCCCCGATGGGCTGCGGGTATTACAGGCGGGAAAACATGTGTTGATTGAAAAACCTTTCGCGCTGAACAGGCGGGAAGGGATGGCGCTGAAGGCGGAAGCGGCGAAGCAGAGGAAGCTGGCGATGGAGGCGATGTGGTGCGATTATGCGCCAAAATATGACGTGATTCGCCAGTTGCTGAATGACGGTGTGTTAGGCGATTTGCATACGCTGCTCGCCGATCACGGCGAGTTTTTTACTCCGGATCATCGCATTTTTAATGCCGATCTTGCGGGGGGGCCAATGATGGATCTCGGCAGCTATCTGACCTCTTTCAGCGTGATGGTCGGTGGTACGCCGCAGGATATTATCGCCCGTGGCCGCCCCGCTCAGAGAGGCATTAACGGACAGATTTCGATGATATTTAACTGGGAAAACGGCTTACAGGCCTTACTGAACACCACGTTGTTCAGTAATACGCCTGGCGGCGCGGTGGTGGCCGGGCGCGATGCGACGCTGATCATCGACGGGCAATTTTATGCGCCGGGGAATTTTACCCTCGCCGCCAGCCAGGGCGGGCAGGTTCTGCGTTGGGAGGAGCCGCGGAACCGTTACGATCAGCTATTTTATCAGGCAGAACATTTTGCCTGGTGCGTCGGCAGGGGTGTGACGGATTCGCCGATTCGCCCGTTATCCAGGGTGCTGGAAAATCTTAACGTGATGGACGAAGTGCGACGGCAGGTTGGCGTTGTATTTAACGAGGAGCGCTGACAGCGCAGAGCAATCCCCGTATGCCTGACTGCATACGGGGATTTTTTACGCCAGTTGTTCAACGTTAACAAATTGCCCCTTTTGCAATGAGATGACGGCGGCTTCGGCGATAGCCTGCGCCTGCAAACCGTCGAGCAATCCCGGCAGATCGGGTACCGCTTCCCCGTGTAATGACCGGACAAAGGCATCCAGGTGCCGATAGTACGAATCTTTGACGCGGCTGAACCAGTCGGGATACAGGCCGGGCTGAATGCAGCGTTCTCCTTGCCATAGCGTCACGCCGCGGGATGTCTGACTCCCGGACTCTATCACGCCATCCGGGCCAAGCAGGCTTATGCGCTCATCATAGCCGTGGCCGGTGCGCCGGGTATTGTCCAGTTGCGCCAGCGTGCCGCCGCGCATCCGTAGCAGTAAAATTGAGGTGTCGACATCGCCAGACTCAGCGATCTCCGGCTGCGCCAGCGCGTCGCCCATGGCGGCGACGGTTGTCACTTCATCGCCGGTAAGAAAACGCAGCAGATCAAAAAAGTGAATCGCCTGGTCACGCATCTGTCCGCCACAGCTTCGCAGATACTCAAGCGGCGGCATCACCGATGCCCGGCACACCATCTGTACCAGCTCGATTTTACCGATAATGCCCGCCTCAAGCTGGCGGCGTAGCTGCTGGTGGCTGGCGTCAAAGCGGCGGTTAAAACCAACGGTAACCGGCACGTTAAGCGGCAGCACTTTGCTGACGACATCGCGTGCGCGGGCCAGGGAAAGATCGATCGGCTTCTCGCAGTAGACGGCTTTCCCGGCGCGGGCGGCGGCCTCCAGCAGCTCTGCATGTGAAGGTGTTGAGCTGGCGATCAGTATTGCATCAATGGTATCGCAATTGATGGCCTCCGCGACGGTTGCCGTTTGTGCTCCGTAACGGGAGGCCAGCGTTTTCGCTCGCTCGGGATCGATGTCCGCGACCAGAGCCAGACGGGTTTGTTCATGGTGAGCAAGGTTAGCGGCGTGAACCTGGCCGATAAAGCCGCTGCCTAACAACGCAAAACGAATACAGCGCATTTTCTTCTCCGGAATGAGGGATTTGCCGTTGCCAAAGTAATCCGTTTGCTACACTGACCGACACAGGCGTTTTGATGGATTTCCATCATCTGAGAGGAACGATGAAAAGCATTTCGCTGGAACAGTTGGCTAAACGGATTGGCGTCGGCGTGGCGACCGTTGATCGGGTGCTTAACGAACGCGGCGGCGTGTCGCCGGAAACCACGCGCAGGGTGTTGCAGGCTGCGCGTGAGGCGGGGCTGAAGCGAATTTTGCCGGAAGAGCGGCGTCTTCCCTGGCAAATTGAAGTTTTTCTGAGTAGTAACGACTCGCGTTTTTTCTCCCGTCTGACGCAGGATTTCGCCGAGGTGGCGGACACGTTTGGTTATCGTCGGCTAACGTTGTACCGCACGCTGGTGGCGGAATCGCAGCCAGAAAAGCTGGCGAAAAGCATTATCCGCAGCAGTAAAACGCGCCATGCGATCGTGGTATTTGGCAATGAACATCCGCTGGTCTACGAGGCATTGTGCCACTGCCGCGAGGCGAATGTGCTGGTCATTACCCTGGTGACAGACCTTCCTGACGCGCAGAGACTCTGTCACGTAGGGATCGATCAGCGGCAGGCGGGGCGCACCGCAGGCATGATGATGGGACTGATGACGCATCGACCCGGAGAAGTGATAATGCTCAGAGGACGTCAGGACTTTAGCGCGCATCGTTCGCGAA
The DNA here is from genome assembly GCF_043832615.1 of Klebsiella sp. KE9456. Taxonomy (NCBI): domain Bacteria; kingdom Pseudomonadati; phylum Pseudomonadota; class Gammaproteobacteria; order Enterobacterales; family Enterobacteriaceae; genus Klebsiella; species Klebsiella sp. KE9456. The sequence goes on along the minus strand of NZ_JBDYQK010000014.1, from coordinate 48,412 downwards.
TTCAGGGATTTCGTGAGGTGATCAGCCAGCGTTTTCCTCATTTACAGCCAGGAGAGGTACTGGCGGGGGAGGACAACCGGCAGCAAATTGAGCGTTTGCTGGAGGCGGCGCTGAACCGTGGCGGCGATGTGGCTGGCATCTACAATACCGGTCTTGGCAATACGCAGGTGGCGCAGGCGCTGGCTCGCCACCGACGCTACGGCGAGTGCTGCTGGATTACCCATGAACGATACGGTACCACCCGCGAACAACTGGCACGTGGCGGGCCGGCGCTAACGATCGATCAAAACCCCCGCCAGCATGCTCAACTGGCGGTGGATCTGGCCCTGCGCCACCTGGAAACCGGTTATCAACCGCATCTCTTTCATGACGGAAAGGTCGAATTCATCCTTTATAGTGCGGAAAACGTGGACTGAACGTTTCGGGGCCACGTTGCGGATACCCTGAAATTTATCGCGTCAAATTCCCTGATGCGGCTTAGTTAACGCGGCGTCACCCATTTTTGTGGCTGGTTGAGCGGTCCGGTTAATCGGTGGTTTTGGCAAAAGCTTGATGTGGTTGCAGGCCTGACAACATCGTCGGGTTTTATGGGCGACAGCGCCTGGAGAGCTATCGCCAGACTTCCCCGAAAGAAGCGCTCCCCGCAGGCAAATGATACAGAAGACAACACCGATGACTCGCTTAACCGATCGGCATTCGTCAAATTTCCCCCTTTTAGACCGTTGTTGATAATGGCACTCCTCCCTTCAAACCGTCGTCTGCCTCTCATTTTTTGCGCATTTATGCGTCAATGTTAGATGTGTGTCAAAATTTTGTTAATGCGCGGTTTTAAAATTTTCATTTCAGTTATTTAATTATAAAAGTTTCATGTTTAACATTAATGAAATAAATAATCTGAAATTTTCATCCATAACAAATGGACTGATGTTTTAAAAACTACTCAAAAATAACTTTATTTTGTGATTTCTGTCAAAAACAGAGCGCTGTACCGCGAGGGAACTTTTTCGTGGTGCTGAAAAAACAGGCGTTTAAAACGATATTAATGAAATTAAATTTTCATTTTACCTTACCTAACCGATGTACCTGTGAATAAAGGATCAACTATGAATATCAAGAAAACGGTTGTTGTCTCTTTAATGGCCTGCATGTTGCCAGCGGTTGTGATGGCGAAAGATATTTCGATCGGTGTGTCTATGGCGGTATTCGATGACAATTTCCTGACTATTCTGCGTACCGCAATGCAAAAAGAGATGCAGAAAGAGGGGGTTAAATCGCAGGTGGAAGATGCCAAAGGCGATGTCTCACAGCAGTTACAGCAGGTGCAGAATTTTATTGGCCAGGGCGTTGATGCCATTATCGTCAACCCGGTAGACACCGATGCGGTGAAACCGATTATGGACCAGGCCACTAAAGCGGGCGTTCCACTGGTCTTTGTCAACCGTCGTCCCCAGGCGCAACTGACCGACAAAATGGCCTATGTCGGCTCCAATTCCGTGCTGGCGGGACGCTTACAGATGGAAGCGTTAGCGAAAGCGATGCACGGCAAAGGCAACGTCGCCATCCTGCTCGGCGATCTGGCGAATGAATCGACCCGCGACCGGACCAAAGGGGTTGAAGAGGTGGTGGCTAAATACCCTGGTATCAAAATTGTGCAAAAACAGACGGCCAAATTTATTCGTAATGATGCCGTTGACGTGGTCAGCAACTGGATGACCAGCGGCGAAGATATTCAGGCCATCGCCTCCAACAATGATGAAATGGCGATTGGCGCGCTGCAGGCGTTAGGCCGGAACCCGAATCATATCCTTGTCGCCGGGGTGGATGGTACCCCCGATGCGCTGCAAATGCTGAAAAACGGCAAAATGATCGCCACCATCTTCCAGGATGCGAAAGGGCAGGGCGAAGGCGCAGTGGAGGCCGCCGTGAAGCTGGCCAACGGCGAGAAAGTGGAAAAAATCATTGATATTCCTTACCAGCTGATCACCAAAGACAACATGGCTGAGTTTGTGAACCGCAACCAGAAATAATCGTTCAGTGGTACGGAGGTAGATGCATGAACGCTTTTGCACTTGAAGCCGAAGGTATCAGCAAATTCTTCCCCGGCGTGAAAGCGCTCGATAACGTCTCATTACGCGTGCGCCCAGGGACGGTGCATGCGTTGATGGGCGAAAACGGTGCCGGGAAATCGACGTTAATGAAATGCCTTATCGGGATCTATCGCCCCGATAAAGGGGCGATCCGTATTAAAGGGGAACCGGTTCAGTTTCAGGATACGATGGATGCATTGCGAGCCGGGATCTCAATGATTCACCAGGAACTTAACCTGGTGCCGCACATGACGGTAGCGGAAAATATCTGGCTGGGTCGTGAGCCGATGAAATACGGTTTTGTCGATCATCGTCAGCTTAACCGCCAGACTCAGGAACTGCTGAATAAACTGAATATCCGTTTATCTGCCGAGCGGCTGGTGGGGGATTTAAGCATCGCCTCTCAGCAGATGGTGGAAATTGCCAAAGCGGTTTCGTGGAACGCCGATATTGTGATTATGGATGAGCCGACTTCAGCTTTAACCGAAAGCGAAGTGGCGCACCTGTTTACAATTATTCGTGACTTACGCCAGCAGGGAAAAGCCATCATCTATATCAGCCATAAGATGGATGAAATTTTCACGATTACCGATGAAATTAGCGTATTTCGCGATGGGACCGGGGTCGGCAGTAAACAGACCGCGGAATTTACCCGCCAGTCGCTTATTACCCAGATGGTCGGACGGGAGCTGACCCAGCTATTTCCCAAATTTAATAACACCATCGGCGAAGAGGTGTTAACCGTTCGTAATTTGTCACGTAAGGGGGTGTTTCACGATATCAACTTTAACGTGCGACGCGGAGAAATTCTTGGCGTCGCGGGTCTGGTGGGAGCCGGGCGCAGTGAAGTGATGGAAAGCCTGTTTGGAATGGAAAAAGTCGACAGCGGCGAGGTGCTGATTGACGGTATCCCGGTCACGATTGATTCTCCCTCAACGGCGATTGAAAAAGGCATGGCGCTGTTGACCGAGGATCGTAAAAAATCCGGTCTGTTCCTGGTGTTATCGGTACTGGAGAATATGAGTATCGTTAAAATGCCGGAATATATTGGTAAAACGGGTTTTGTTCAGCACCTGAAAATGGCTGAAGATTGCATGGAGCAGATCCGCCGCCTGAATATTAAAACGCCAACGATGGATCAGATTATTAATAACCTCAGCGGCGGTAATCAGCAAAAAGTGCTTATTGCTCGCTGGCTTTTAGCTCAGCCAAAAATATTAATTCTCGATGAGCCGACGCGCGGTATTGACGTCGGCGCGAAGGCGGAAATTTATCATTTGATCAGCGAACTGGCGAACCGCGGCGTGGCGGTGATTATGGTTTCGTCTGAATTACCTGAAATACTTGGCATGAGCGATCGGGTGATGGTCATGCATGAAGGGCGTATTACTGGCATTCTTGATAAAGAGGATGCCGACCAGGAAACCATTTTGTCGTTGGCATCCCACTGAGGCACAAAGAATGAGTAATATGAAATTAACAGCGACCCCGGTCAATGAAAAAACCAATTTCGTTGCGCAATTACGCCACAAGCTGCCGAAAGATACCGGGATATTTATCGTTATGCTGGTGATTGCCCTGATTTTTGAAATCGCCGGTTGGTACGTGCGCGACCAGTCCTTTTTATTAAACACCAATCGTCTGGTATTAATTGTTCTGCAAGTGGCGATTATCGGTATTATCGCCGTTGGGGTCACGCAGGTCATTATTACGACGGGCATTGACCTCTCATCGGGCTCGGTAATTGCCCTGGCCGCGGTGGTTGCGGCGAGCCTCGCGCAAACCTCCGACAGCCTGTCGCCGATGTTTCCGTCGTTGGTTAATCTACCCGCGGTAATCCCCATTTGCGCCGGGATCGGCGTTGGTCTGCTGTGTGGATTAACCAACGGTTTTCTGGTCACCCGCACCGGTATCCCACCGTTTATCGCCACGCTGGGGATGATGGTTTCCGCGCGCGGCCTGGCGCAGTACTACACGCAGGGTAACCCGGTCAGCTTTTTATCCGACAGCTTTACGGCTATCGGCCAGGGCGCGATGCCGGTCATTATTTTCTTCGTTGTCGCCGCGATTTTCCATATCACCCTCAAACACACCCGCTATGGTAAATACGTTTACGCCATCGGCGGCAATATGACTTCGGCAAAAGTATCCGGCATCAACGTCAATAAATATCTGGTGATCGTCTATACCATCGCCGGAGGGCTTTCCGGTCTTGCGGGCGTGGTACTGGCGGCGCGCGTCAGCAGCGGACAGTCGAACATGGGCGTGTCCTATGAGCTGGACGCTATCGCCGCGGCGGTCATCGGCGGCAGCAGTCTGATGGGCGGCGTAGGGCGAATTACCGGAACCTTAATTGGCGCGATGATCCTCGGCCTGATTAAAAGCGGCTTTACCTTTGTTGGCGTTGACGCCTACGTGCAGGACATTATCAAAGGCATTATTATCGTCGCGGCGGTGACCATCGATATGCGGCGTAATCGCAAAAAACATTAAGGTGAAATAGCCCGCGGGCTGAATTGCCGTGGGCTATTTAGCGATTGACGTCGCGTCGAGATCAGATGCATTGGCGACGCTCTCCAGCGATGTAGTTGTTGACAATTTACTTAACCTGGCTCACATTTTTATGCGGCTGCCGTTGAAATAGTCAAAGGCCGCTAAGATAATTCGCCGAAATAACCCATTTTTATGATGGCGTGCTACTGCGAAAGCAGGCAAGACCAAAATAGAAATGCTCTCCCGTTAAGGGGAGCGTCTCTGTTTTGGTCTTTTTTTTTGCTCCAACACCAGGGAACACTATGAACTATAACGAAACAGCAGACAAAATCCTTCACTCGGTGGGCGGGGCGGAAAATATCCGTATGCTCACCCATTGCGCGACCCGGTTGCGCATGGAGTTTAATGATCGCGCGAAGGTCAATGATGCGCAGATTGGCACTATCCCCGGCGTGATCAGCGTGGTGGAGAAAGGTGGCCAGTTCCAGATTGTGATCGGCAATGAGGTGCAGCAGGTTTTTCGCCTGCTCAACAAAGCATTGCCGGAGAAAAAAAGTCCGGGCGGAGGGGATAAAAACGCCAAACCCAACGGCATCGTCGCGCGCATTATCAGCGTTATTTCAACCACCTTCACCCCGGTTATCCCGGCGATTACCGGCGCGGGGATGATTAAGGCGCTGCTGGCGATCCTGAAGCTGACCGGGTTGATCAACGAGACCAGTTCGACATATCAACTGCTGAATATTATTGCCGATGCCGCCTTCTTCTTCCTGCCGGTTCTGCTGGCCTATGGCGCATCGCTGAAGTTTGAATGTAACCCGATTCTGGCGATGACCCTGGCTGGCGTGCTGCTGCATCCGGGAATTGGCCAGATGCTGGCGGCGGGGAAAGCCGTCGATTTCGTCGGTATTCATGTTCTGCTTTCCGATTATGCCGGGTCGGTGCTGCCGATCATTCTGACCGTATGGCTGATGTCGTGGATTGAGCGCTTTGCCGAAAAGGTCTCGCCGTCGATTATCAAGTTCTTTGTTAAGCCGATGTTGATTCTGCTGATCACCGCGCCGTTGGCGCTGGTGGTTGTCGGCCCGGCGGGTATTTTGCTGAACGATCTGGTGGCGGCGGGCGCAGGCGCTATTGATCGCCACGCCAGCTGGTTAATCCCGATGCTGATGGGCACCCTGCAACCCTTCCTGATTATTACCGGCACCGCCTGGGCGATGACGCCCATCGCGACCGGTCAGTTGAGTAAAAACGGCTACGAAATGATTAACGGGCCGGGCATGCTGGCGTCAAACGTGGCGATGGGCGCCGCGACGCTTTGTGTGGCGCTGAAGACTAAAAATAGCAGCCTGCGCCAGTTGGCTTCGTCATCAGGCTTTACCGCGCTGCTGGGGATCACTGAACCGGCGCTGTACGGGGTACTGCTCAAGTACCGTCGCGTGCTGATCGCCGCGATGATCGGCGGCGGCTGCGCCGGGGTATATGCCGGCGTGAGCGGGCTGGTGCGCTACGCGTTTGTTTCCCCTGGGCTTGCGGCGCTGCCCGCGTTTATCGGTGAAAACCCGATGAACATTGTTCACGCGCTGGTGACCTGCGCGATTTCCATTGTGGTGACTTTTATCCTGACCTGGTTTATTGCCTTTAAAGATACGCCAGAGGATCAAGCAGAGGTGAGTGAGATTCCGCAGCCCGCCGTTACGCCAAAAAGTGAAGGTGACACTGAAATACTGAGCCCGCTGCGCGGCGAGACTGTGGCGCTAAGCGAAGTGAATGACGACGTCTTTTCCGGCGGTCTGCTTGGACAGGGCGTGGCGATTCGTCCGCAGGAAGGGATCTTGCGCGCCCCCTTTAATGGCACGGTGATGATGTTCCTGCCTTCCTGCCACGCCGTTGGCCTGCAAAGCGAAAGCGGTCTTGAGTTGTTGATTCATATTGGTATCGACACCGTTAATCTTAACGGTCAGCACTTTAGTTCATCCCTGAAGGTGGGCGATAAGGTGGAAAGCGGGCAGGAACTGATTCGCTTTGATATCGCCGCGATTGAGCAGGCGGGTTATGACCTGATTACGCCGGTGGTTGTGGTGAACGGCGATGAGCAGTACACCCTGAGTGTGACCGCTGCCGCACAGGTCGATTTCGGCGATCGGCTGATGGTGCAATCCGTTAAGGAGGCGCAAGTATGATCTATCAGCAACAGGCCCGGTTCCCGGACGATTTTCTGTGGGGCGCGTCGACGTCGGCCTATCAGGTTGAAGGGGCGTGGAATGAAGACGGTAAAGGGCCGTCGGTGGTGGATATGCTCAGCCATCCGCCGGGAACGGCGGACTTTCGTATCGCCAGCGACCACTATCATCGCGTGGAGGAGGATGTCGCCCTGATGGCGCAGATGGGGCTGAAGGCCTATCGCTTCTCGGTCGCCTGGTCGCGGGTGATCCCGGACGGTGACGGTCCGGTAAATCCTGGCGGGCTGGCATTTTATCACCGCCTGATCGACGCCCTGATTCGCCATCGGATCACGCCGATTGTCACCCTGTATCACTTTGATTTACCCTGGGCGCTGGAGCTGAAAGGCGGCTGGCTGAACCGTAAGACGGGAGACGCATTCGTGCGCTATGCCCGGCTGCTGTTCAGCGAGTTTGCTGATAAAGTCCCGCTATGGCTGACGATCAACGAACAGAACACCATGATCCTGCATCCGGGGGCAATTGGCGTGCCCGCGGATCGCGAACTGCCGGATAAGAAGGCGCTGTACCAGCAGAATCACCATATGATGCTGGCTCAGGCGCGGATTTTTGCGCTCTGTCACCGCGAGTTTCCCGGGCTGCGCATCGGCCCGGCGATCAATACCACTTCAATGTATGCCGAAAGCTGCAAACCGGAAGACGCTATCGCCGCGCATAACTGGGAAACGCTACGCTGCTGGAGTTTTCTTGATGTTGCGGTGCATGGCCGCTACAACGCCCTGGCATGGGCTTATATGCAGGATCGCGGCCTCGCGCCGGACGTCCAGTCAGAGGATGCGTTGATTTTGCAGCAGGGACGACCGGATTTTATTGCCATCAACTACTACTCGACCGCGACTATTGCCGCCAGCCGGGGTGATGGCGGGGATGTTGCCCCCCGTGCGGGCGACCAGCAAATCATGCTGGGCGAGGAGGGCGTGTATCGGCCCGCGGAAAATCCGTGGGTCGGCAAAACGCCCTACGGCTGGGTGGTCGACCCGGTTGGCCTGCGCCTGACGCTGCGTAAAGTGTGCGAGCGCTACGGCCTGCCGATTCTGATCAGTGAAAACGGCATGGGTGCCCCGGATAAGCTGGAGCAAGACGGTACGGTGAACGATGATTACCGTATTGCCTTCCTGCAGGCGCATATTGAGCAAATGCGCCTGGCGATTGCCGATGGCGTCGAGCTGATGGGCTACTGTCCGTGGGCGGCGATTGATGTTGTCAGCACGCATCAGGGATACGCCAAGCGCTACGGTTTTATTTATGTCGATCGCGGCGAAGATGATCTCAAGAGTCTGCAAAGGATCCGCAAACGTAGCTTCTGGTGGTATAAGGATGTCATCGCGCAGAACGGTAACCACGATGAGTCTTAGAGATGATTGTTCAGAAGGTGCTTAATAATAGTCTGGTGCTCTCACTGGATGACGATAACAGGGATGTTATCGTCATGGGAAAAGGCATTGGCTTCAATAGCAGGCCGGGGGATCAAATTGCCCCGGAGAAGATAGAGAAGCTGTTTGTAACCCGGACGCTCGGTAAACGCAGCGGTTATCTTGATGCGCTCTCCGCCATCCCGGATGAAGTTATCGAAATGGCCGCCATGATTATTTCCCGCGCCAATATGCAGCTTGCCAGTAAGGTGCGCGAGCAGATTTTCTTTACCCTCGCCGATCATCTGACGTTTGCCATTGAGCGCAGTCGCAAAGGCATCGCTATTCAAAACCGTCTGCTGCCGGAAGTCAGGCGCTTTTATCCGCAGCAGTTCCGCGTCGCCAGCGAGGCGGTGACGATTATTCGTCAGCAGTACGGCATCGAACTGCCGGAAGAGGAAGCCGGTAATATCGCTTTTCATTTGGTGAACGGCCAGAGCGAGGGCGACGACGTGGCGCAGGCTATGCAGTCGGTGAAAATGCTGAAGGATATTTTTAATCTCGTGCAGTACCACTTTAAGCAGGAGATAGACACCGAATCGATTAACTACTCGCGTTTTCTGGTCCATATGCAGTTCTTCCTCCAGCGTTTGCAGGAAGGGGAACTGGATCGTGCGCGGGACAGTTTTCTGCTGGCGCAGGTGATCAAGGAGTATCCGGAAGCCTACCGCTGCGCACAACGGATCCGCGATTATGTTAAAACCCAGCTCGATATCGCCCTCGGCGGTAACGAGCTACTGTGGCTTACCGTGCATCTGGTGCGGATAGCAGGCCTGGATGCATGACCGTGTTCTATTAATAGGGGGGAATAGCTCTTTTTTATTCTTTTATGGAACATGGTTGACTGAGTTGACTCATTATCTCGAAACGGTCCAGATGACCTGGAAAATATCCTTTTCATTTTTTCATGCGCGCCAGAAGAGATAATGACATGACGAAAGTCGTCGCAGATGGCTGACAAAGTGCGCTTTTCCGGAATTGCCCGGCGGCGCTTGCGCTTGCGCGGGCCTACGGAAAACTCATCGCCTGGGGGATATTATGGGTTTTGTAGGCCGGGTAAGGCATCAGCCGCCACCCGGAAGAGCTGCGCGCGCAATATCTCATTCTGGTGGGGCATTTTAAAAACTGTTTGTGAATCAACGATGCCGAAATTGCAGCGTCGCGGGCAGATAGCGCTGTAGCGGCTCAGGCGTGTTGCCATCAATCAGCTGGTTTATCAGATCGTAGCAGTGCCAGGCTAGCTGACGATTGTCCTGCTGCACGGTATCGATACGCAGCGACAGCGAATCGTACAGATAGTGATCGTCGAAGCTTGCCAGATGGATATCGGAATCCAGTAAATGGTGCTGGCTCATATAGCGCAGCACGCCTTCCAGCAACCCGCAGGCGGCGGTAAACAGCGCCTTCGGCGGCCGACCGAGACGGGCGCAGAGCGCGGAAAACATTTCATAACCGGAACTGGGATGGTAGTTGCCGTTGATCACCCATTCCGGGCGCAGTTCAATACCCGCCTGCGCCAGACCTTGCGTAAATCCCGCCAGACGATCGCGGGACGGAGAGAGTCGCGGCTGGCCGCCTAAAAACCAGAATTCGTCACTATGCTGAGGCGCGATGCGGGCGATCAGCTCTGCCGTGGGCGCCACCGAATCGGTCATCACCAGCGGCAGCACGCTTTCATTGGGGCAGCGGTCAAACAGCACCACCGGCAACTGCTCGCTGAGTTTCAGGTAATCGGCATCGTTATGCATACAGGAGGCGACGATCAGCCCGTCTACCTGACGGGCAATCATATTACTGACCACCACGCTCTCCTGAGCGGGATTTTCGTCGGTACAGGAGATAAGCAGCTGAACGCCCGCCTCGCGGCACAGCATCTCAAGCTCATGGGAAAATACCGCAAAGCCGTAGTTGGTGATCTCCGGCACCACCAGCCCGATGGTATGACTGCGGTTATCGCGCAGCGAGCGGGCATGAATGCTCGGCTGATAGTGCTGCTCGCGGGCAATTGCCTGCACGCGCTCGCGGGTTTCCTGCGCTACGCGCAGCTCTTTGCCACGTCCGTTCAGCACCAGGCTGGCGGTGGCTTTGGAAACCCCCGCCAGTTCGGCGATATCTTTAATGGTAACGCGTTTGGTTTTCATCACGACGCCATGAGCCTGAAATCAAAACGCTTATTCTACCATGCATGTCCGCAGCGGCCAGTAGCAGAATGCGCCTGGCGTTGTGCCGGTGAAAACCAGTTGCGCCGGATAGTCCGGGAAACAGCGGCTGCTCATCACCCCTTCGCCTTCGTTGATGAAAATTTCCACGCTCGACTGGTCGATGAAAATCCGCAGCGAGCGAACTTCGCCGCGCCAGTAGCGATAGTGCGTTTCGTCGCAGGCCAGGCTACGCCGCGCCAGGCGGATACCGCGGGTATCGCGCTCCAGGGTTAACGCGCCGCCGAAATCGATGTTTAACGTATCGTTGGCGGCGGTTTCCAGCACGATTTCCATCGGTGCCAGCGGCAGGGGCGCTCCCTGCCAGCCGTGGGCGTCGCCGCGCAGGGCGGTCAGTTCACGCAGCGGTCGCTGATAAAGTTTACCGTCGATCAACGCCAGTTCGCGCAGACAGGTCATCTGATGGATCCAGCCGTTGGCCAGCGTCGGCTGGCGCATCTCTTCGCCATCCGGCACGCCCATCCAGCCGACCAGAATGCGGCGGCCATCGCTGGTCTGCATGGTTTGCGGCGCGTAAAACTCGAACCCGGCGTCCAGCTCGTGCCGCTCGCCGTGTCTGAACGCGGCGCTGGTGTAATCGAAAGTTCCGGCCATCCACACCGCCGGGTAGGTATTCAGGTAGCGCTCTTTCTCATGGGCGATCCCCTGCGGGCAGCAAATGAGAACATGCTGGTTGCTGAGCGGAAACAGGTCCGGACACTCCCACATATAGCCCGCGTCGTGCAGGTCATTGATACCGTAGCCAGCGATTTCGCCTTCATTGCGCCACTGATGGAGATCGGCGGAGCTAAACAGCAGTACCTTGCCGCGTTTTTGCCGATCCTGCGCCCCCAGTACCATGTACCAGCGACCTTCATACCGCCAGACTTTCGGGTCGCGCACATGACCGGTATACCCCTCCGGCAGGGGCAAGACCGGGCCCAGTTTGTTGAAGGTGCCGTCGCTATTCTCCGTTGCCAGACACTGCCACGCGGTTCGGCTGCCGTCGTCGAATTTTACGTTGCCGGTATAGCACAGGGTGAGGGTACCGTCGTTATCCACCGCGCTGCCGGAGTAGCAGCCGCTGCGGTCATACTCTTCGTCGGGCATCAGGGCGATGGGTTCGTGTCGCCAGTGCAGCAGATCGGCTGAACTCCAGTGTCCCCAGCACTTAAATTTATGATCGCAGGCAAGCGGGTTCCATTGATAGAACAGGTGATAGCGCCCGGCAAATTCAACAAAACCGTTGGGATCGTTCATCAACCCGGTCACTGGCGCATGGTGCCAGCGAGGATAGTGGCTGTCGGCCAGCGCGTGCGGCTGGCCCTGCATAACGGCCTGCAAAATCGCAGGCAGGCGTGATGGAAGTGACATTATTCAGCGTCCGTTTTGTATTTCAGCACCAGGGAGACTGCAAAGGCGACGCCAAAAGCGATGGCCATCCCGATAATATAGTTCAGCAGCGAGCTGGCCTGCACGATAGCCATGCCGGGAATAGCCGTCAGGCCAACCGCGGTCATGTAGACGTGTACTGATACCACCCACGCGCCGCCCGCCGCGCCGCCGATCAGCGCCGCGATAAATGGTTTCACAAAGCGTAAGTTGATACCAAAGATCGCCGCTTCAGTGATCCCCAGCATGGCAGAAAATGCGGATGGCAGGGTAATCGCTTTGATTTTGGCATCTTTGGTTTTAAACCACACCGCCAGACAGGCCCCGCCCTGGGCGACATTGGCCATGGCCCAAATTGGCAGCAGGAAGTTGACGCCGATGGATGGGTTACCCAGCAGCCCGGCTTCGATAGCGTGGAAGCTGTGGTGAATACCGGTAATTACGATAATCGAGTAGAGACCGCCAAACAGCAGTCCGGCCAGCCAACCCGCATGGCTAATCAGGGTGCTAAGGACAAACGAGATACCGTCGCCGAGGGCGCGACCGGCCGGGCCGATAATCAGCAGGGCGATGAAACCGGAAATGATCACCGTCAGGAACGGCGTCAGGATCAAATCCAGCGCATCGGGAATCACGCGGCGCAGTTGTTTCTCAACGATGCTCATAAACCACACCGCCAGCAATACCGGGAACACCGTGCCCTGATAGCCGATCATGGCAATCTCAAGGCCGAAGAAGTTCATGGTGTGGAAACCGGCTGCCACGCCCCAGGCGTTAGTCAGCGCCGGGTGGGTCAGAATGCCGCCAAGCGTCGCGCCAAGATAGGGGTTACCGCCAAATTCGCGGGCGGCGGTAAAGCCAATCAGAATCGGCAGAATAATAAACGCCGCCGAGCTGCACATATCCAGCATGATGTAGATGGCGTTATTCGGGTCGACCCAGCCGTAGGTTTTGACCATTCCCAGCAGGCCCATTAGCAGGCCGGAGGCGACGATTGCCGGGATAATCGGCACGAAGATATTCGACAGCAGACGGGCGATTCGCTGGAATGGATTCAGCTTTTTCGCTGCGATGTCGGCGGCTTCCGATTTGCTGGATTCGCCAATCCCCGCCGCCTGAATAAAGGCGGCATAGACCTTATTTACCACTCCGGTACCAAAAATAATCTGCATCTGCCCGGCGTTACGGAAACAGCCTTTAACCCCCTCGATTTTACCGATGGCCTGCTGGTCGGCCAGAGAATCATCTACCAGCACCAGACGCAGGCGTGTGGCGCAGTGCGCGGCGCTGGCGATATTTTCCTTGCCTCCCAGAAGGGGAAGCAGCGAGCGGGAAATTTGTTCAAAATCCATAGTACCCTCTGAATGCGTAATAATTCGTGTGTTTTGCTCCCGCGGTGGCGGGGCGCAATCTCTGAGTCGTGATTGTGTCCGGGGCGATGAAACGCGCGTCATCGCCCCGGCTGTTTCCGTCGGCAGGTTTTACCGTCAGAACCAGGTTTCCATTTGCATACCGAACGACCATTCGCCGCCCGATTTAAAACCGCTGCTGCCTAAAGCGTCATCGCTGGCGTAGTTATCCAGTTTTTTGCTCCAGTCCATCCATGAGGTATAGAGGCGGATCTCCGGGCGGCTGAAGAAATCACCGATGCTGCCGACCTTAAAGGTGGGCGCGAAGGTGAGTTTATAGAAGCTACCGTTTACCGCATGGCGGTCGTTATAGCCTTCGGGTTTAAGATCCATATACTGATAGCTGCCTTCCCAGGCAAGGGCGAAGTTCTGGTTGATCTCCTGAATCAGACGCATGTTGAGGGTCGCCCACTGGTAGCTGTCGCCATCCACGTAGCGGTTTTTACTGCTCTGCGCCAGTACCGCCGGGGCGATAAACCAGTTGTCACTGAGCGGCGTGGTGCCGTAGCTGGCGAAGCGCCAGGTGTTCGCTCCTGAACGCAGCGCGCCGTCGGAACCGATGCCTTTCACTTCTGCGCCCAGCCCGTGGCCGTAAAGCAGGGCGGTTTTGCTGCTCCCTTCACGCAGACCGTAAAAACTGTCGTTGTGCAAACCGAGCAGCGTATGTACCCCGGTATTTGCCGCGTTGCCTTTAACCAGATTGCCGTTGGTATCTTTTCGCTCGTCATTATCTTTCGCCCGCATCCCGCTCACCATCACCTGCACCGGGCCGATGAAGTTGTTCATGCTGAGGATGTAGTTCTGTACGCTATTGTTCGAATCATCAATATCGCCGAAGTTGCGTCCGTACAGAGAGAAGTTACTGCGCAGGCTGTCGTTCCACTTCACGTCGTAAATACCGCCGCCGGTACCGGCGAGGAATACCACATCGGAATCGACCCAGTGAATATCAAAGTTGTCGCGGTCGAAGCGTTTCCCGGCCCACAGGGTTGAACCTTTGAACGGCCCTTCGAAGGCGGGCAGGTTCCCCAGTTCCACGAAGGCCTGACGAACGTTCAAATCGCTGGTGCTTGCCGTCCAGTCGTTGTAGGTGGTTTGCCCGTCGGCGACCATCACTTTGAAGCGGGTCGTCGCCCCGTTATCCAGCGTCTGTTTATGTTCAAGGTTCATTTCGATATAGGTGTCAGCCTGGTTCCCCAGACGGCCGATAGCCCCGCCGGTTTCCCCTGCTGGCGTCATATACGCGCCGGATTTGGTACTGGCGGCGGAATCATTCATTAGCACGCCGGAACGGGCATAACCGTGGAACTCAAAACCGCTTTTTTCATCGGCTTTCTTCTCAAGTCTGGCGGTACGCTGGGCGACTTCCTGCGTATTCGCCTGCGTTTTTTGCTGCTGCGTGGTGAGCTGCTGGACTTTTTTCTCCGCCGACTCGGCGCGATTTTCCGCCGTTTGCGCTCTGTTTTCAGCATCCTGCAGGCGTTTTTCCAGCGCTATCAAACGTGCTTCGATACTACTGAGATCCGTTTGCGCGTGGGCTGAGGCGGCGCCGGTTAGCAAAGCGATAAGAACCGCGAGTGTGCTTTTTTTGTACATACTGGTTGCATCCCAAAGGTAAAATGAAAAGACTATGTTTTTGCTAAACCGGTTTAGTCACTATGTTAAACATGATCTTTAACATCAGGGAATATAAATTGCTAAACCGATTTAATAATTGTGATGGAGGCAACAAAGTGGGCCGCGCAGGGCGGCCGGAAGGATCAAAACTGGCGATTAAGATCGCGCTGCCGGGGGAGCGCGGTCATCGCGCCTTTGGCCGTGGTGGCCAGTGCGCCGCAGGTTTGCGCCAGGGTTAGAGTGGGCTCCAGGGCGTGGATATCCGTCGGCATCCCGTTGGCGGCAAGGCTGGCAAGCAGTCCGGCGACAAAGGCGTCGCCCGCGCCGGTGGTGTCTACGCTGACAACGGGCCTGGCGCTGAAATGGATAAACTGTTGCTGAAACGCGGCCAGTACGCCCGCCTTTCCCTGAGTCACCAGCAGTAATTCAGGCTGATAGCGCTCGCTTACGCTGGCGATGCCCTGGCTGAGATCATCGCTGCCGCTGATCAATACCAGCTCCTCTTCGGAGAGTTTTACCACGTTTGCCAGGCGCAGGGCGCGATCGAGGCAGGCGTGCAACTGTTCCTGATCCTGCCAAAGGTCCGGGCGGATATTGGGGTCAAAGCTGACCCGACCACCGGCGAGTTTGATCTTTTCCATTGCCGCAAAAGTCGTGCTGCGGCTGGGTTCGGCGCTGAGCGCGATGGAACAAACGTGCAGCCACTGACTGGCGGTAAACTCGGGCAGATCGTCCTTTGTCAGGAACAGATCCGCGCTGGGGCGCACCATAAAGGTAAAGGTTCGCTCGCCCTGGTCGTCAAGATCAACCACCACGGTAGAGGTACGATGCTGGCTATCAAGCAACATATGGCTGACGTCGACCTGTTCCTGCTGCAGGGTATGACGCAGAAAGCGACCGAACGGATCGTCGCCGACGCGGCCGATAAAACCGCTGTCTCCGCCCAGGCGGGCGACGCCTACCGCCACGTTAGCCGGCGCGCCGCCGGGGCATTGCAACAGGCGGCCTTCACTTTCCGGCAGCAGGTCGACCACCGCGTCGCCCAGAACCCAAACTTTTGCATTCATGCGGGTATTTCTCCAAAGCTAAACTTAATTAAACCGGTTTAGCTTATTAAAACATAGCGGCAGGGGAAGGGGAATGTCACATGCGGAAAAGTGCGAGCCAGGGCAAAAAACGGGAATTGGCTATGCTTGCTGAAGCAACGTGCACTGCGGTTCCGGGTTTTGTTGCCGGGTAAGGCGTAATGCGCCGCTGCCCGGGAGAATATGCGAGCGGCTTATACCATGCTGAAACATAAAAACCGTAAGGTTTAAACACCCGCCGTGTCCAGACCATCAATAATGGCGTGCATCACCCCTTGAGAACAGGGTTCGATGCGTCCGCGCACGCCGTAAACCGCGGCTAAGGTCTGCGGGGTAATCACCTCGGCTGGCGTACCATCCCCCAGCAATTGCCCCTCTTTCAGCATCAACACATGATCCGCATGACGCAGGGCGATATTAATATCGTGAACCACCACCAGAGTAATGATATTGCGCGTTTGCGTCTCCTGGCGTACCCGATCCATTACGTGGAACTGATAGTTCAGGTCCAGCGCGCTGAGCGGTTCATCCAGCAGTAACAGGGCTGGCTGGCGGATAAGCGATTGCGCCAGACCGACGAGCTGCTTCTGTCCGCCAGACAACTGGTCAAGGTAGCTTAGCGCCAGATGCGCAATGCCTAACTGGCGCAGCAGCGACATGACTTGCGTCTGGTTTTCCGGATTGTGCATACCGCCGGCGGCGCGCTGGGCGACAATTATCGACTCCAGCACGTGCAGATGCACGCCAGCGGGCAGCGTCTGCGGCAGATAAACCACTTTTTCCGCGCGCCGCGCAAAGGGCAGCGCCAGCAGGTTTTCGCCATCCAGCAACAGCTCGCCGCTGGATGGCCCCAGTCCGGCCATCGCTCGCATAAGCGTGGATTTGCCGCTGCCGTTGGGACCGAGCAGGGCGGTGATTTTGCCGCGGGGCAGTCGCGGTACCGTGAGATCGCGAATCACTGGTCGTCTGGGATAACCCGCGCTGAAATGGGTCAGCGACAGCCCGGATAAATGGTCACTCATACATGCCCCCGACGGCGTAAGATAATGCTCAGGAAGAAAGGCACGCCTACCAGCGAGGTCACGATGCCAACCGGAATAATCGCGCCGGGGATCAGATTTTTTGCGGCGACCGAGGCCAGCGATAGCACCAGCGCGCCGGTAAGCGCGCTGGCCGGAAGATAAAAACGGTGATCTTCACCGAAAAGCAAGCGGGCGATATGTGGCGCAACCAGGCCGATAAAGCCGATTGGCCCAACAAACGCGACCGAAAGAGCCGATAAAATGCTGATGCGCAGCAGCGTGGTCAGACGCAAACGACGCACATCAATGCCAAAACTGATTGCCCGATCTTCACCGAGGCGCAACGCGGTCAGTTTCCAGGCGCTAAGCAACGACAACGGCATCACCACAACCAGTACGGCGAACAGAATCGCGACTTTTTGCCAGGACGCGCGGTCAATACTGCCCATGGTCCAGAATACCAGCCCCTGTAGGGTGTCTTCGTTGGCGACAAACTGCAGCATGGATACCAGCGCATTGAAGGTGAATACCAGCGCGATACCAAACAGAATCACTCCGGACGTGGCGACCTGCGTCCAGCGCGTAATGCCATCCAGCAGCAGCGCCGCCAGCAGAGCGAAGATAAAGGCGTTGGCCGGGATAAACCACTGTCCCGGAATGC
The DNA here is from genome assembly GCF_043832615.1 of Klebsiella sp. KE9456. Lineage (NCBI taxonomy): Bacteria > Pseudomonadati > Pseudomonadota > Gammaproteobacteria > Enterobacterales > Enterobacteriaceae > Klebsiella > Klebsiella sp. KE9456. The sequence continues at coordinate 30,793 of NZ_JBDYQK010000014.1, read as the reverse complement.
CAGGAATACCGATCCCCAGCACGATAGCCAGCGCGGCGCCGAATGCCGCCGCGGAGGAGACGCCAAGGGTGAACGGGCTTGCCAGCGGGTTATTGAGGATGGTCTGCATCTCTGCCCCGGCGAGACCGAGGGCCAGTCCGACGACAATTGCCATCAGGGCATAAGGCATGCGGATATCCCAGACGATAGCCCGGGTTCCGGCACTGGCGTTGGCCGGGTCAATGAGCGTTTGCCACAGGGTACGCAGCGACAGGCCCGCCGGCCCCATGACGAAGTCAAGCAGCAGCGAGGCGGCAATCAGCAGCACCAGCAGCAGTATCATCGTGACACGACGACGAACGATGCTGCGGTAGTTGGCCATCACGCCATGGCTATCGACGCGGTGCGCGCCGATACCGGGTTCAGTCGTTGAACTCATGGGGCGTTACTCACCTTGTTGCCAGGAAAAAACGAACGGCAGGTCAGGCAGGGTGGTGAAATGATGGACGATGTAGCGCCAGGTATCGTCAGGATTCAGGTTGCGGAAGGTTTGCGGATAGATATCCTTCGCCAGATACTCCATGCCGACGATATTCCACGGATGGTTGTAGAAGTGGTGGTAAATGCCGTACGCGCGTTGCGCTTTAACCGCCGGAATGTCGTTCACCCCGGTACGTGACAGCAGCACCTGCGCCTGGCGATTGACCGCCTGCGCATTGACCTGATAACCCAGCGGCAGTACCTGGCTATTACCGCGTTTGGAGCCCGTCATGATATAGACGTCAGGTTTCATGCTGATCACCTTTTCCAGGGAGACAAAACCTGATGCGCCGGGGAGCAGTTGCGAGCCGATATTGTTTGCGCCGACGGTTTCTACCAGTGCGCCCCAACCGCTGTGGCCGTGGGTAAAGCAGCAGGCATCGCTATTGCCCGCCAGCGCCTCGACAAAGACGTTGGCTTTCGGCGTGATCGTCGCGGTTTTCTGGCGGATGGTATCCAGTTGCTGACGATAGTAGTCGGTATAGGCTTTGGCGTTTTCTTCGCGATTGAGAACGTGGCCTAACAGGTCAATGCTCGGCGCCGTGTCTTTGCCGGGATTGATTTCATAATCGACGAACAGCACCGGAATATTCAGCGCGCTGAGTTTGTTGATAATACCGCTTTCTTCCAGCGCCGGTTTGGCGCGAAGCTGGGCAATCATCAGATCCGGATGACGGGAGATCACGCTTTCAAGGTCGACGTTCCCCTTATCGCTAAAGCCCATATCGAGAATTTTAACCGACTGAGGCCACTTCGTTTTCAGCATTTTCCAGGTGTTGATATCCTGTCTTTTCGCCAGGTTATTCCATGCGACCAGCCGTCTGAAGGGGTTATCGCGATCAAGCAGGGCCAACGCCATAATATCGCGGCCATCCTGCAGGATGATACGCTGCGGCTCATGGCTGAGCGTAATACTGCGGCCGGCAAGGTCGGTTACGGTGAGTGGATATTGCGTGGCATGGCTGAAAAATGGGGCGAAGAGTAGTGCTGCGCTAATAAGACGGAGTGAATTTGCTGCGGGTTTTCTTGCCATAATATATGCGTTCCGTTTGCTGATTGATACCCGTCATACTTCAAGTTGCATGTGTGTTGGCTGCGGATTACTCGGCCCTCCCACGGGCCGTCGCAAGCGGCGTTCAAATCTGCTCCCGGCAGATTTGCCACTCATTCCAGTTAATGACGGAAGTCAAGCACCGGGGGGCTCGCTTACGTGCCGCCTTTATACAATTCGAATTAGTCAGGATGTATAAATATAATGATTCTGAGAATTATTCTTGTGCAAACATAAACGGTAAGTATATCAGCAGGAAATGACATAAAATGTAACAAACTTGTTGACATCTATTCGCGCTGCCCGAATTGGGGGAGCGCGGGGAAAAGGGCGATTGAATCGGAGAAAACCAGTTTTAAGAACAATCCCTAAAGCCAGATAACAGAATTTTGTGCCATGCTGAATGCAACTCATAACATGAAGTAAGTTAGAGAGAGGACATTATATGAAAAAAGCAATGATTGCATTATCTGCGATTCTGGTAGCCGCACCTGTTTTTGCTGCCACGACACACGCAACCGACGATACCGTCGCGGCGGCTCACGAAACGGCCAATACGGCGAAGGAAAAACTGCATCAAGCCCAGCATCAGGGTGAAGAGCAGAAGCTGAAAGCCAAACACGCTGCGGAAGGGAAAAGCGACAGCGTAGGTAGCAAGGTCAGCGAAGACGCACAAAAGGCCTGGAATAAAACCAAAGAAGGCTCGGAGAAAGGCTGGAATGCAACCAAAGAGGGCGCTGAGAAGGGCTGGAATAAAACCAAAGAGGTCAGTAAAGAAGGCTGGGATAAAACCAAACAAGGTGCCGAAGAGTTAAAAAATAAAGTCACTGAATAATCACTGACAATTCTCTACAAACGGGTCGCGAAAGCGGCCTTTTTTGTCTGGAGCGCTTATTTAGCGTCAGGCTAATATTCTTAACGTATCATCACGGATATGCCAGGAATTGTCCTGGATGTTTTATTATTCACTATTCCTCCACATTTATCCGTTAAAAAAGAAATATATCAGGAGGTGTACTATGAAAAAAATTCTTTCACTGGCGATTATTTTATCTTGTGCGTTTACTTCTGTCTCCTGGGCTGATGGCCCTGGCGGCAACGACCAGGGTCAGCAGCAGATCTGGCAAAAGAATGCTGGACGTGGCGGCCCGGACGGTAACCGCCAGCAGGGGCCGGGTAATGGCGCGCAGGCCAACAATCATCAAGGGAATAGCGGTAATCGAGGATCGGATCGCGGTGGCCCCGGCGGCAGAGGAGCGCACGATAACCGCCATCAGGAACGCCATGAGCAGGATCACTTTGCGTGGAACGGGCATGATTTCCGTAAAGGTCAACCCGCTCCGCAACGTTTCCGCGGCAAGGATTATCGGGTCGATGACTGGAACGATCGCGGACTGCCGCCGCCGCCGAGCGGGCAGCACTGGTCATATATTGACGGCAACTATGTGCTGATTGCCGCCGCGACCGGGATTATTACCTCGATCCTGATCAACGGCGCGCTGAGCCACTAACCCTTTATCACCCCGGGAGCGTATGCTTTCCGGGCTTCCCATACACGCCGCAATGCTGCCTCTCTTCGGAGGCGGCATTGGGCGTTTGTCCATCCAGCCAGCATCGTGCGGACCGGCCTTGTTAACGGGCGTCTCTGGGGAAGAAGCGCAATACTCGCACTATACCCGCAGTCTGGTAATATTGTCTGAACTGAGCTGTACTAATCCCTTCCATCCGTAATTGTGTCCGGTCTTATAATGGTGGATGCGTATTTCACGAATATGCGCATTAGGACTTTCATCCAGCATTTTCTGTGCAAGCGGCAGAATATCCTCGCCGTAATCTTCGAATAATTCGCCGGTAGCAATCACCCGCTTAATATTATGAATCGGCGCGGTACAGCAAATCGCAAAATAGAGTGCGCGTGCAGTGGTAAGCACGGTGGCGGGTTTATTGTTCTCCGCAACATTAAATGCCGGTTCCAGCCCCCCGGGCCAGGGGAGATGAACAATTTCCGGGTAGAAGCCGTTTTCGCCCAGCCCGGGTTCACCGTGGGTACAGTAACCGTAACCGAGGCTGCCGAATCCGGGCATAAACGCCACGTAGGCGTCGCCGGGTGAGCGTTTAGCCAGCAGATAATTGGTACAATGTGCAATGTTATAGATGCGGGTCGGGAGGCGGAGATTTTTCTCAAGTAAGGCGGCGAGATTGACATTGCTTTCCTGAAAAAGCGGGCAATAACGCACGATGCCAGTGAAATGTTCGATCCCGCCCTGCAGCGCAACGCTGGCAACGGTGAGCGAAGTTCGGGGCAGTCTGGCCAGTTCGCATAACTGCGCCACGCCAGCGGTAATAAAGCGCATCAGTTGATCTGGGGTCATTTCCTCTGGCAGGGGAAAACTCAGGGTCGCCAGCGGCGGCGGCTGGGTATTGTAATCATTGAGCGTGGCCTGGAAACTGCCTTTACGTAGCATAATGTTGGCACTCCAGGCTTGACCGGTTTTCACTGCCAGTAGCTGCTGCGGGCGGCCAAAAGTCGGATCTTTGATTTCCCGCTCCTCAATGAGCTGTTCATCCAACAGGCGTGCTGTCAGCTTAGTGATATACGCTTTAGTCACGCCCAGCCGTTTGGTTATCTCAGTCCGGGATTTCGCTTCGCTATGCAATATATTGAGGATCTGCTGTTTGTAATCCATGCTGTCTCGCCTTTGCCTGCAGGAATACGTAGGCATTCATCATACCGCCACGTTGCATTGTCGGGCGGCAACGCGAGCCACCCGGCGCCGATCAAAGTCGGTTATTTCACGGAAACAATAATCCGTCGGTAAGCGGTGAGTGATGGTTTACCGTTATCGGTAACCGCCAGAATGATATGTTCCGTGCCGTGGCGCAGCGTTTTGACTTTAACCGTTGGTTTGCCGTTGTCGCTTAATGAGAGGATCGCGGGGGCCTGCAAATAATCTTCCCCGAACCGACCCTGCACATCGTTGAACGCCACCGGTTGAGCGCTGGCGGAACCGGCTTCCGGATAGCGGAACCAGTTATAGCTAAGCTGATTACCGTCAGGATCTTTGCTGCCTGCGGCGTTTAATGTCAGCACCTCTCCCACTTTGGCATCAAGATATACTACCTGCTGTCCCTGTTGGCCGTTCACTACCACCTGAGGATTGTGGTTGGCTGAGGCATAATCTTTGATTCCCCACGCTATACGAGCGGCGAAATCGTGCTGGAACGCCTCGCGCCAGCGCCAGATGGTGGCCTGATTTGAGGTATAGCGCTTGCCGTCGACGCCAGTGACCGTATCGGCGGCGTTGGGGCTACCGGGATAAAAATCGCCGCCGTTGGTCCAGATGGGACGCGTTTCATGCTGCGGCTGGCGTACGATATAGCGCCCGCCCCAACCGCCCCAGCCCGGGTTCTGCTCGCTATCCAGGCCGTTGCGGATCAGACCGAGAAATGCCGGGGTGTCCCCTTCCATAATAAACAGATATTGCAGATAACCTTTGCCCATTGGTCCGACGTTGCGGATGTTTTGATCCAGCCAATGTTGGGAGACGGTGGTGAAGTCTGCCCCCGGCGCATTGCGATAGTACCGGTCGCCGCTGATACCGGTCCATGTGGCACGGGCATAATCTTCGCCGTTCTGGCTGGAAGGGTCGACGATATAAGTGATTTCCGGATAGTGCTCGCGTACCCAGAACCCGGCATCATCCTGATCGGAGATGGCGTAAACCACCAGGTTGCGCGTCAGCGCCTTAACGACGCTGGCCGGATGTTTTTTCGACAGGTCTTTTAGCGCCTGCGCCAGGGTATTGGCGCCGCCCCACAGATTAATAAACAGCGGGTGGTTAGCATCAGTGCTTTTTTCAATGGCGTTAAGCAGCAGGTCGGACCCGGCGGTATTTTTCCCTTCTCCGGTTGCCGCCATGCCATAGCTGGCCAGGCCTGGGGCGACGACGGCTTTGAGCTGATTGAACGTCGGGAATCCGGCTGCGTGTTTAAGCAGGTTAGGCTGGACTTCGCCGTAATGACGGAGCACCAAATCAATCATATCGGTATGGACTTTTTCCCGCTGCCAGGTGGAGGTTGTTGCTACCACCCCTTCGATATTCATCTCGTTGGCATAGAGCAAAAAACGGGTTAACGACATCTGATCGTCCGGTTCGTTGCCGATATCGGTCAGCACGAAGACCCGCGGCTTTTCCTGATAGGGTAGAGTTTTACTGGCCATCTCGCTGATGGTTGCCTCCGCGTTAACCGCCAGTGGTGCGAACAGCGCTAGCAGGCCCGCCATGACGCCCAGGGCAAGGTTGTTGTGGTGTTGTTTCATCTTCCGCTCTCGACATTAAGAGCCTATTCCATTAGGGCTATTTTGCTTGTCATTTTGAACCTGGGCAGTGCTCAGAATCCTCACGTACTACCTGTACGCTCCGGTTCTTCCGCGCTGGCCGTGTTCAAACTGGCTGCGCCAATAACGCCTGGTGGGATAGGCTCTAAGTTAATGATTGATTAAGTGGAGGCAATATAGTTAACACAGGAAACAAAATAAAAAGAAAAAGCGCCATTGTGTGATGGTCATAGCAGTTTTATGTCAATTTATCCGCGATAACCCAATATTAATAAATAAGATAAAACACTCTCCGGAATAACAAATCCTGCTTGCATTAACGCCCTGGCAGGTTAAGTTATTAAAGCTTAATACCTAATTCTATTCCCGGAGACCGGCATGACCGACTTTGTAATTCCCGAAATCAAGGCCACTGAAGATGAAATGATTGCGATCCGTCATTATTTACATGCCAATCCTGAATTAAGCCTTGAGGAATTTAATACCAGCGAACTGGTTGCCGGGAAACTGACTGAGTGGGGCTATACGGTGAGCCGAGGGCTGGCAAAAACCGGGGTAGTGGGAACGCTGAGCAAGGGCGATTCACCGCGCACTATAGGCCTGCGCGCCGATATGGACGCATTGCCGATTGTCGAAGCCACCGATCTTCCGTGGGCCAGCACCATTGCCGGAAAGATGCACGCCTGCGGCCATGACGGTCACACCACTATCCTGCTGGCGGCAGCGAAGTATATCGCCTCTCCGGCCTGTCAGTTTAACGGCACGGTGCATTTGATATTCCAGCCCGCAGAAGAAGCGATTGGCGGTGCGGATTTAATGATTAAAGACGGTCTGTTTGAGCGCTTCCCCTGCGAACGGATCTTCGGCCTGCACAATATGCCCGGTCTTCCGGTAGGAAAACTGGGTTTTTACGCCGGCAACTTTATGGCCTCGGCGGATACGGTGAAAATCACCCTTACCGGTTACGGTGGGCATGGCGCCCACCCTGAGCGCACCGTTGACCCGATTGTGACCGGCGCGGCGCTGGTGATGAATCTGCAGAGTATCGTCGCGCGTAATGTGCCACCGGGAGAAACCGCGGTGGTGAGTGTCGGCACTTTCCAGGCGGGTATTGCCTCTAATGTCATCCCGGAGAAGGTGGTAATGGAGCTCAGCGTGCGGGCGATGAAGCCGGCGATCCGCGATTTGTTGATAAAACGCATCAAGGAGCTGGCTGATTTTACTGCCAAAAGCTACGGCGCCAGTAGCGACGTCGAGGTTTTTGACTCCTATCCTGTTCTCACTAATAGCCTCGAGGAAACCGCGTTCGCCAAAGCGCTGGCGCTGGAGGTGTTTGGCGAAGAGGGGGTGCTGGAGTCGGTCGCGCCGATGAACGCCAGCGAAGATTTCGCCTTTATGCTGCGGGAGCGCCCCGGCTGCTATTTCCTGCTGGGTAATGGTGAAAAAGGCGGGAAGGGCGGCTGTATGGTGCACAACCCCGGCTATGACTTTAATGATGACATTATTTCCACCGGTGCGACGTTGTTCGCCCGGTTAGTTGAAACACACTGTCGTTGAACTCTGGAGTCCGTAAATAATGAAAAAATCTCTTCTGCTGTGGGTCGCGCTGATGGCCTCAACTTCAGCCCTGGCCGCAGAAAATAAGGAAATTCGTTTTGGCGTCGATCCGACTTTCGCGCCGTTTGAATGGAAAGATCCGCAGGGCAAGCTGATGGGTTTTGATATTGATCTGGGGAATGCGATTTGCCAGCAGCTTCAGGCGAAGTGCGTGTGGGTGGAAAGTAATTTTGATGGCATTATCCCGGCGCTGAAGGCGCGTAAGTTCGATGCGATCCTCTCCGGAATGTATATGACCGAGAAGCGAAAAGAGCAGATAGCCTTTAGCGATAAGCTATATAACGGCCCGGTGTTCCTCGTGGCGCGTAAAAATACCCTCACCGGCAATAGCATTGAGCAACTGCAGGGCAAAACCATTGGCGTAGAGCAGGGATCGGCGCAGGAAACTTACGTCAACCAGCACTGGCGACCGGCGGGAATTAATATCGTCGCTTATCAGGGCGCCGATCGTGTGGTACAGGATCTGGAGTCCGGGCGTATTGATGGCGCGGTGCTTTCCGGAATGATGGCCGACTACAGCTTCCTGCAGCAGCCGCAGGGTAAAGATTTCGCCTTCGTTGGCGGGCCATTGCGCGATGACGCGCTATTCAGCGCGGGGGCGGCGATTGGCCTGCGCAAAGGGGACGACGCGCTGCGCCAGGAGATTAACGGCGCGATTGCCAAAATTCTCGCTGACGGCACTTATAAAAAGTTAGCAGGGAAATATTTTAGCTTTGACGTCTATTCCGGGACATAATGTTGTAATGCAGGTGGCGGGCATGGACAGCCCGCTTCAGGCTTCCTTTTCTCTTACTATTGTTTCTGACCCTTGATCGATTTAGAAGGACACAGAATATAAGCGATCCCCTACATATTTGCGTTGAATGGCGCCGACAAGAGAGTGACACATTCGCCGGGAGCGGAGTGACAGGTTGCCGGCAGGCGCCCCGTCAGGGGCGAGGCTCAGGGATTAGCCGGGTCACCAACGTCGACGCACAGGCAACGTGACATGTGGCGGGCAAATAAGGAGTGAACGGCATGATGACACGTCCCTTAGGTAAAACCGGATTTTCCATCGCTCCGCTGGTGTTTGGCGGCAACGTTTTTGGCTGGACCATTGATGAAAAAACCAGCTTTGCCATTCTTGATGCATTTATAGATCACGGCTTTGACGCCATCGACACGGCGGATGTTTACGCCCGCTGGGCCGACGGTAATCAGGGCGGCGAGTCTGAGACCATTATCGGCCGCTGGTTACAGGCGCGGCCAGGCATGCGTGAGAAGGTGAAGATCTTCACCAAAGTGGGGGCCGATTTAGGCCTTCCTGGTCATAAAGGGCTGAAAAAGGCGTGGATCCAGCAGGCGGTAGAGGATTCATTGCGTCGCCTGAATACCGATTATATCGATCTTTACTTTGCTCATTGGCCAGACCCGGAAACGCCGGTAGCCGAAACCCTGGAAGCGTTCCACGCCTTACAGCAGGCAGGGAAGATTCGTGCGATGGGGGCGTCTAATCTTGATGCGCAACAGCTTTCCGCCGCTCTGGAGGTGTCGCGTAAAAGCGGCCTGCCGGCCTGGCAGGTGCTGCAACCGGAATATAATCTTTATCATCGTTCAGCCTTCGAAGGGGCGCTGGGCGATCTGTGCATCAGCCGTGATATTGGCGTGGTGACCTATTACAGTCTCGCGTCGGGCTTTCTGACCGGAAAATACCGCCAGCAGTCCGATCTGGCGCAAAGCCTGCGTGGCGCAGGTATCGCTAAATATCTCAATCCGCGTGGGTTGCGCATTGTTGATACGCTGGTTGACGTGGCGGAACAACTGGATGCCAAACCGGCGGAAGTGGCATTAGCCTGGCTGATGAGCCGTGAAGGCGTGACGGCGCCTGTCGCCAGCGCCACCAGCATTGCTCAGGTAGAAAGTTTTGCCCACGCTGCGACGTTGAGCCTGAACAGTAAACAACGGACGCAACTGGATATTGCCAGCGCGTAACCCTGTATGCCGGGGCCACCGCGGTTCCGGCGTTTTTTATTCGTATTTTTTATTGGATATTTCCCGATTATTTTCCGCAAATCCCCGTCTTCTGACTGGCTATCCCCGAAAAATAAAATGTTTTCGTCCGGGACAACGCCGGGCTTGCTTATAACAATGTAATGCGTATAGTTCTCATTCTTCTTTTTGTTTGCAGGGTTTCAGGGAACTACCTGCCTCAGTGGCGCGATCACAGGGAAACGGCGAAGGCACAGGGTGGGACTCGTTCGCGCAGGACCGAAAAGAGAATCTCGGCCGCGGAGTTACCATCGGATCATTGATTTTGTCCAGGATTGATCTATGAAACACACACTCCCGGCGTTGACGCTGGTTATTTCTGCCATCTTAAGCGGCTGTGCCGCCACCCACACCACTCCCGTTTCTCAACCTGTTGCCGCCAAAAGCGCGGAAACCACCGTACAGCCACTCAGGCGCGAGCTGGCGGACGGGCTGTATGAGATGGCGCTGAGTCCGAAAGGCGATGCGCTATACGTCGCCAGCGCCGATAGCTTTAAAGATGTGCAGGGCGGGGCGGTATATAAGCTGGATCCGACCACGTTGAAAACCACCGGTATGACCCATACCGATCTGAAAAACTTTGCTGTACAGCTTAGCCCGGACGGTAGCACCTTGTTCGTCACCAATTCGCTGGATGGCGGTATCAGCGCCATTGACACCGCGAGTGGCAAAGTAAAAAAACGCCTGCTGTTTAGCGAGCGTAATGAGAAAGATCGCCCCTACGGCGCACGGCAGATCCTGCTGGTTGATAACACCCTTTATGTTGGCGCTGTTGCCGATCCGGCGCTCATCTGGGTGGTCGATGCTAAAAACCTGAAGCTGAAAGCGCGCATCAAAAACGCGGGTAAATGGGTGACCGGCCTGCACTATTCCGCGCAAACCCAACGTCTGTATGCGGCAAACGGCAGCGGAGAGATCCTGGTGATTAACCCGCGTAATAACCGCATCGAACACCGCTGGAAGCCGCTGGGCGATAAACCGGCCTTGCTGCTGAATATCGCTGAAGATAGCGCCACCGGTCGTTTGTTCGTCACCGACAATTCAAAAGCTAAAACCACGCTGGTGCTTGATATCCACAGCGGCAAGGTGATTAAGCAACTGGATGTGGGCGATTCGCTGGCGGTGCTATTCAACCCTGAGCGCAACGAAATTTATATCTCCCGGCGTGAAGCAGGCAAGGTTATCAGCCTTGATGGCACCAGCTATGCGCTGAAAAAGACGTGGGATCTGCCGGTGAATCCCAACAGCTTGCTGATTTCTGCCGATGGTCAGACGCTGTATGTCACCGTTAAACAGGCGTTTAATAAAGATCACTCGACGAAAGGACCGGACAGCGTTGTCCGTATTGATCTGACTGCGAAATAAAAGCCAGCCTGGCGATGGGATAATGCTAATGGGTTTAGCGCCATTCGCCAGGCGGGTCAGTCACGCGCTACGCCCGGCGGCGTAAAGCTTTAAAGGCGACAAACAGAAACAGTATCCATATTGGCAGCAGAATCGCCGATGAACGCATACCGTCAATCGTGCACATCAGCGCCAGAATCAGCCCCAGAAAGGCGATACATAAATAGTTACTGGCCGGAGACAGCAGCGCTTTAAACTTCGGCTCGCGCCCTTCTCGCCGCTGAGCGGCACGGAATTTCAGGTGCGCCAGGCAAATCATAATCCAGTTCAACAGCAGCGTCGCCACCACCAGCGCCATTAACAGACCAAAGGCTTTCTGCGGCAGCAGGTAGTTAAGCAGCACCACCAGCGAGGTAATCACCCCGGAGAGCAGCAGGGAATTTACCGGCACGCCACGCTTGCTGACGCTGGCAAGGAACTTCGGCGCATTACCCTGCACCGACAGGCCGAACAACATGCGGCTATTGGAATAAACGCCGCTGTTATAGACCGATAGCGATGCTACCAGGATCACGAAGTTCAGCGCTGAAGCCACCGCGTTGCTGTCAAGATTATGGAAAATCATCACGAATGGGCTACTGTCGGACTTGATTTCCACCCACGGGTAGAGGGCCAGCAGAACCACCAGAGAGCCGATATAAAACAGCAGGATACGGTACACTACCTGGTTAACCGCTTTGGGAATGCTCTTCTCAGGGTTGTGGGCTTCCGCAGCGGTAATGCCGATAAGCTCCAGACCGCCAAAGGAGAACATGATCACCGCCAGCGACATCATCAGGCCGTGCCAGCCGGTGGCGAAAAAGCCGCCGTACTCCCACAGATTACCGAGCCCCGCCTTCCTGCCGCCGTGGCCGTTGAACAGCATCCACAGACCAAAGCCAATCATGCCGATAATTGCCAGCACTTTAATGAGCGCGAACCAGAATTCCGCTTCACCGTACAGGCGAACATTAACGAGGTTAACGGCGTTGATAATGATGAAGAATGCAGCGGCCCAGATCCATGTCGGAACATCCGGTAGCCAGTACTGCATATAGATACCCGCGGCGGTCAGCTCCGCCATTCCCACCAGCACGAACATGACCCAGTAGTTCCAGCCGGACAGAAAGCCGGCAAACGGCCCCCAGTACTTATACGCAAAATGGGCAAAAGAGCCAGATACCGGCTCTTCGACAACCATTTCGCCCAGTTGACGCATAATCAGAAAGGCGACGATCCCGGCGATGGCATAGCCGAGCAGGACTGCCGGTCCCGCCATTTGAATTGCCGGTCCAATACCGAGAAACAGGCCGGTTCCGATGGCGCCGCCGAGAGCGATAAGCTGGATATGTCGGTTCTGTAAACCACGATGAAGCGCCGGGCCGTTTCCCTCTACGACATCCGACGACGTTAGTGCGTTTTTCACGTCACTCCCCTGTGTGTTTTATGAAGGGCACCTTTTAACATTTATTTCACCCCAAGATAGCCGTCAAGATAGGCGCCAGCCAGTTCGTTACCGAGTAACACGGCATCTTTATTCTCCATCTCGTTTTCCCACTTATCGCTGGCGTTACCGTTGAACGTGTGCTGTATTCTGGTGCCCTGCGCCATTTGTTGCTTAATGCCGTCGGCGATACGGCGGGCGTCGCTTTCGCTTACGCCTGACTTTCTGTCCTGTTGGCCCCTGGCATAGATCCCGGTAAAGTTTGGCAGGTTTAAGCGGTAATTTTCCTGACGGTTAGTGGCGAAATTACCACCGACAAAATCAGAACGGTGCGAGACGAAATAGTACGCGTGGCGTTCCGGTGAGGATTTTGATGAACTGCAGCCGACGAGCGCGGCAAGAGCGCAACTGAGTGCGATAATTGCTATGTTTAATTTCATTGTTGATATCATCCCTAATCATTAATTTTAAAAATGAGCAGAGATGTATTTTGAGCATCCTGCTCGTATTTTTGCATTATGACGTGCTGACCAGATAAAGGGTCGATGCTGAAATGGACTGGCGCGTAATTTCTGCGCCAGTATCTCAGTCTACCTGATTAGCTCTCCCGCAGGGAACGAATATCGTTGCCGGTTGGCGACTGATGAATCCGCAGGCCAAATTCGTCAACCACGGCAAAGACATGGTCGAAGATATCCGCCTGGATGCCTTCATATTCTGCCCACACCACAGTATTCGTGAAGCAGTAAATCTCAAGCGGCAGGCCGTTGGCGTCTGGTGCCAGTTGACGCACCATCAGGGTCATATCTTGTCGAATGCGGGGATGGTTGCGTAAATACTCCTGTAAATAGGCACGGAAGGTGCCGATATTGGTCATTTTGCGCTGGTTCAGTATCGATTGGTCAGCGGCATTTTGCTGGTTCCACAAGCTGATTTCCTGATGACGCGAATCCATATACGGCTTTAACAGTCGGGCCTGAATCAAGCGCTGCTGCTCCTGCTCATCAAGAAAATGAATGCTGGTGGTATCGATATTCAGGCTGCGCTTGATTCGCCGACCGCCGGAGGCGGACATCCCGCTCCAGTTTTTAAACGAATCGGAAACCAGCGACCAGGTCGGAATGGTGGTGATGGTATTATCCCAGTTACGCACCTTTACCGTGGTCAGGCCGATATCAATCACCGCGCCGTCAGCGCCATATTTCGGCATCTCCAGCCAGTCACCGAGTTTTAGCATATCGTTGGCGGAGAGCTGAATACCGGCCACCAGGCCAAGGATCGGGTCTTTGAACACCAGCATCAGGACCGCCGCCATCGCGCCAAGGCCGCTAATCAGGATCGCCGGAGACTGGCCAATTAATAATGAGATAACCAAAATGCCGACAATAATCGCACAGACCAGCTTAATTCCCTGGAATATCCCTTTAAGCGGAAGCTGAGAGGCGGAGGCGAATTTTTGCGATAAGTTAAGCACGACATCCAGCAGCGAAAAGAAGGACATTAACGCGTATATCATCACCCACAGCTGTGCGCAGGTGGTGAGTATTTCTGCGGCCTCGCTACCTTTTTGTAGCCATAATACCGCCTGCACGTTGACGATTATCCCTTGCAGGGTAAAGGCCAGACGGTGAAAAAGTTTGTTCTGCGTAATAATTTGCAGCCACAAATGGCTACTGGCCTGCGCCCGTTTTTCGAACGTGCGCAGCACCACTTTATGCAAAATAAGGTGAACGACAGCCGCCGTCAGAAGAATAATGCCGAAGATAATAATAAGTGAGGTGGTTGGGGTTATTTCGATGCCTAACGCGGCGATTTCCGAGATTAATTCCTGCATAACGTCTCCTTTACATCCAGCGCTTATGATGACCGCTGGATGTCTATTATGCAAATCTCAGGTTACGCAGAGGTGAATTACGACGTTATCGCCGTCGGGCATGCGTTAAGGTGACGGCGGAAGCGCAACGCGATAATCCCCAGCAGCACCATCATCACCATCTCTACCGCTAAAAAATCAATAAAGGCGAGGGGATAACTTCCTCCGCTGCGTCGGGCGAAGCTTAAAAAGAGCGATCCCAGCAGTGCTGGCCCGAGGCCAAATGTTGCCTGTTGCAGAGTACTGAGGATTGCGCTCCCGGCCCCGGCATCATTCGCGCTAATGTCGCGCATGCCAATGCGGTAAAACGTATTCACAATCAGCGCCTGCCCGTAGCCAATAAGCGCTGTCGACGGTATCAGGCACAGCGTCGTGGTGTGGATACCGAAGCGATAAAACGTGACGCTCAATAGCAACAGACCGATAATCTGTACCGCAAGACCCGTCAGTAATATGCGCCCGATGCTGTAGCGGGCGATCAGCCTGGGGGCGTAAAGCGCAGAGAGGAAATAGGCGATGCCGAGAGCGATAAAGCTATTGCCTGACTGCCAGGGGGCCATTCCCAGCCCGGATTGCAGGGTTAGCGCCATGCAAAACATAAACGCCGACCAGGCGCTGAAAAAGAGCAGGGCAATCGCGATACCAAAACGCATACTGCCCGTTTTCAGCAGGCGCGGCGGTAGCAGCGGTTGTTCGCCTCGCTGTTGTTTACGCTGAGCGCTAACGCACATCCAGGCCAGCAGCGGGAATACCGCGATGAGGGAGAGACGCAGGGTTAAAGGCCAGTGCAGCTCTGGCCCCAGCGCCATCGGAAACAGCAGGCAACAGAGGATGAGCGCGAGGCTAAAGGTGCCCTGCCAGTCAACTGGCGAATGCTCGTCACGCCGGGTTTCCGGGATATAGCGGCGGCTAAAGGCCAGCACCAGCAGGCCAATTGGCACATTGATAAAAAAGGCGTTTCGCCAGCCTAAGCCGGCAATATCCGCCGACACCAGCCAGCCGCCGCACATTTGCCCGACGATAAAAGAGATACCGCCGATACCGCCATATAAGCTGATGGCCCTGGCATGCGCGGTACCTTTTAGCGTGACGTGCAGGGTGGCAAGGATTTGCGGCACGATCAGCGCCGCGCTGGCTCCTTGTAACGTTCGGGCGATCAGCAGCGTGGTCATCGATGTGGCCAGCCCGCACAACAGCGAGGCTACGCTAAAAACCGCCACGCCCCACATAAACAGACGGCGACGACCGTAGTTATCGCCAAGTTTACTCCCCATTGCCAGACACACGGCGAAGGCGACGCCGTACAGGGCGACAATCAGTTCCAGCTGCGTGGCGCTGGCTGCCAGCGACTGAGTGATGGAATCCAGGGCGACGTTCGTTATCGATGTATCGATTTGTGGCAACATCAGGCCAGTTAACAGGAGGAATAAACCGGCGTGACCGGGTGAAACAGCAGACGAATTCATCGGAGACTCTCCATTGCGTCATTCAGCGGATGGTCGTAGCATCACCGATAAATTAAACGGGTACCAGTTCCTGTCTATACTGGTATCAGCACTACCATGCTGGAGATGTTATGGCCACAATACCGCAACGTGAATCGGGGGGATTCATCACCGATGACAGTCGTAAACAGCTCGGGGCATTTTTGCGCGCCCGGCGCGAAAGCCTTGACCCGCAGCGCCTGGGGCTGCCTCGCGTCGGGCGGCGGCGCACGCCGGGGCTACGGCGGGAAGAGGTGGCGATGCTGGCGGATGTCGGTGTCACCTGGTATACCTGGCTGGAGCAGGGACGGGAAGTGAATCCGTCGGAGACGGTGCTGGCGGGGGTGGCGAATGCGCTACAGTGCAGTCAACTGGAAACCCGGCATCTGTTTGTGCTGGCCGGGCTGACGCCGCCGGAATCCACAGAGACCACGGTATGCGAAGGTATTAGCCCCGGCGCCAGACGAATGCTGGATAGCCTGATGCCGCAGCCCGCCAGCATTCAGACGCCGGGCTTTGATATTGTCGCCTGGAACGACAGCTTTTGCCGCCTGATGGGCATCGATTTCGCGACGATCCCGGAAGACGATCGCAACTGCATTTATCTGTATCTGACCAATGAAACCTGGCGAAGCCGCATCGAAAATCGCGATGTACTGGCGACATTTGCGTCTTATTTTCGTGCGGCAATGGCGGAGCACCGTGGTGACCCGGCGTGGGAGAATAAGCTGGCGCGTTTTTTCGCCGCGTCGGCGGAGTTTGAGGCGTTGTGGCACCAGCGCTATGAGGTGCGCGGCGTGGAGAATCAGGTTAAAAATTTTAAACATCCGCAGATTGGGCGATTTAGCTTACAGCAGATGTACTGGTATTCCGCCCCGCGTAATGGCTCGCGTCTGCTGGTCTATTTGCCGATGGACCCGGCGGGGGAGCAGGCGCTGGCGTGGCTGAATAAGCAATAATGACAAAGCGGGCTGATGAACGTTACCCGTCGGCAACAGCGTATTATTCCGCGCGCGCTGGGGGCGTGGCAGGCGCTGGCGGTCCCCGATATGCGGAGCGTATCTGGCATGCCGGAGAGCGGATCGGTAACCCGGGCGGGACGCATTCACGCCGCAGCCCGGGGGCAGAAGGAGAGGATTAAATCTCGGTGATGGTTGTCGCCTGCGGCAGGCGAGATTTCGGCAGGGCGGCGTTAAAATCTTCAACACTATGGTGGCCGACCGGCACGACGACCACACTGGTGTAGCCCTGTGCTTTCAGGTCAAATTCGGCGTCCAGAATGGCGAAATCGACGCCTTCAATCGGCACGGCGTCCAGGCCCATCGCCGCGACGCCAAGCAGGAAGTTGCCCACGTTCAGATAGACCTGCTTTGCCATCCACTGGTCGTCATCGTGCAGATCTTTGCGGTGCATATCAGCAAAGAACGTACGGCCTTTATGGTTTGCCGCTTTGGCTTCCGCATTGGCGAAGCGGCCATCGGCCTCTTCCTGGTCAACGACGCGATTCAGCCAGGCGTCATCCATCGCGGTTTTGGCACAAAAAACCACCACATGGGACGCGTCGAGAATTTTACGTTCGTTAAACACATAGGTGCCGCTGGCCGCTTTGGCGACGCGCGCTTTGCCTTCATCGGTGCTGGCAACGATAAAGTGCCACGGTTGGGAGTTGGTACTTGATGGGCTGTACTGAAGCAGCGTTTTCAGGTTTTCTGCCTGCCCGGCAGTCAGTTTTTTAGTGGCGTCAAATGCCTTGGTGGAGTAGCGCTTTAAGGCAACTGATATGATATCCATACTCTTCCTCACTATTTACAACCCCTTGCGGGTGCGTCTGGTGAGGGAAGAGTACAGCGATGCCGGGAAAATGATAAGGGGTAAAAATGCGATAACACTTATCGCGCTACGCTGAAAATCAGGCCGGGCGCAATCGTAACTGCTCTTTTTTGCTGAGTTTATTGACCACCAGATGCCACGAATCGCCAATAAGCTCAGCCAGCAGGTCCTCGCTGATATCACTGCCGGGTACCACGGTGATCCAGTGTTTTTTATTCATGTGATAGCCGGGCTTAATGCTGCGGTAAATCTCCTGATACAGCAGCGATTTTTGCGGATCGCATTTCAGGTTGACCAGCGCCCGGCCCCGTACCGTCATGGTCAGCATAAAAATCCGCCCGCCGACCTTAAACACATCGTACTCCGGGCCAAATGGCCAGCAGTGATCGGCAAAGGGAAGCGCCAGCGCGATACGGTGCGCATGGCGGTGGAGCGAGCGGGGATCCATCAGCGATTGTCCTCGGCAAGCGCCTGCCACATCGCCTCAAAACCCAGTTCAACAAAACGTACGGCGCGTTTCGGCTCGTGGCTGGCATATTCAATGGTGGTTTCAGCGAGCGAAAGGAATAACGCGTCGCCGAAGGTACGGTACTCGTCAGACTGGAAAACGGTCTTGATTGAACGCTGGCACAATTCGTTTAGCTCCGGGAACATCTCTTTGACGCGGTTGCGGGTTTCGTCAGTGATCCTTTCGCTGAGCGCCATCCGCCGAATCGCTTTATGCTCCATCGGATTACGCACGCCCCAGTCGATATAGCTGTTCCAGATATTGCGCGTGTTCTCTTTTGGCCGACGTTCGTCAGGATTGAGACCGGCAATCATTGACTTCACCAGGTCGGATTTTATTGTCAGGTACAGCTCATTGAGCAGATCGTCCTTGGTGGCGAAATAACGAAACAGCGTTCCCTCGGCGACGCCCGCGCTACGGGCAATGGCCGAGGTCGACGCCGCGATTCCCGATTGGGCAAAAGCGGCAGTTGCAGCCTCCAGTAACGCTTGTTTTTTATCTTCACTCTTAGGACGAGCCACTACACTTTACCTCACAGGTTATAAAACGACGATCTAAGCATGTCTGATACAGGCACTGCAACGGTGTCTGTCAAAATTTGAAAATCGTCTTGACGACTTTCAGCTTTCGCCCTAATAATGAGTGCTTACTCACTCATAATCAAGTCCTGCCGCGAAAACCGTCAGAAAAACGGTTTCCAGGGGGCAGGATATAAACCCTGTCATCTTTAGCGTGGTCGCCATCATGTTATTAGCGTCAGCAACAACTTTGCCGTTTGCGCTCAGTGCCGGATTTGGGCAGGCGCCGCATGGCGAGCAGCTCAGCCTGGTGGAACAGTCGCCTCACTATCATGACGGTCAGTTTCATAACGCGCTGCCAACGCCGGGGTTTACCGGGAAAAAGAGTATGCTGGCCGCGTGGTGGGCATTTCTTGTCGCCAGGCGAGAAAACGCCAGGCCCGCCGGTCCGCTGCCGCTGGTGAAAACTGACCTGGCCCGCCTGCCGCCAGGTCAGGACGTTCTGGTCTGGCTGGGACACTCCTCCTGGTATCTGCAACTGGCGGGCCAGCGCATTCTGATTGACCCGGTGTTTAGTCACTATGCTGCACCATTCTCTTTTATTAATAAGGCGTTTCCTGGTGATTACCCGTGGCACGCTGAAGGGATGCCCGATATCGATCTGCTGATTATTTCGCACGATCACTACGACCATCTCGACTACGCCACCATCAAGGCGCTGATGCCGAAAATCAAGCGGGTGGTGACGCCGCTGGGCGTCGGGTCGCACCTGCGCTACTGGGGAATGAATAGCGCGATTATCAGCGAAGCGGACTGGAATCAGTCTTTGCCGGTGAGCGATGAGCTCACGGTGTACGTGTTACCTGCGCGCCACTTTTCCGGCCGCGGCCTGAAACGTAACCAGACCCTGTGGGCCAGCTTTATGCTGGTTACCTCGCAGCAGAAAATTTACTACAGCGGCGATAGCGGCTACGGGCCGCACTTTAACGCTATCGGCGAACAGTTTGGCGAAGTGGACCTCGCCATTATGGAAAATGGTCAGTATGACGAGGACTGGAAGTACATCCATATGACGCCGGAAGAGACGGCGCAAGCCGCTGACGATGTTCATGCACGAGCGGTGCTGCCGGGCCATGCCGGGCGCTTCGTGCTGGCAAAACACACATGGGATGATCCGTATAAAAGGCTGGCGGAGGCCAGTACAGGGCGACCATGGCGGCTGCTGACACCAGTGTTGGGTGAGCCGGTCTGGGTCGCTGATAAAACGCAATCATTTAACGCCTGGTGGCGGTAACGATGAGAGTGGTTCTGGAGGAGAGAGGACATATGACTATTTCCGCTCAGGTTATTGATACGATCGTCGAGTGGATTGATGATAATTTGCATCAGCCGCTACGTATTGACGATATTGCGCGCCATGCCGGTTACTCGAAATGGCATTTGCAACGACTGTTTTTACAGTACAAAGGGGAGAGTCTGGGGCGCTACATTCGCGCGCGTAAACTGCTGCTGGCGGCACGGGATCTGCGCGATACCGATCAGCGAGTCTATGATATTTGCCTGAAATACGGCTTTGACTCGCAGCAAACCTTTACCCGCATCTTCACCCGCACGTTTAATCAGCCGCCGGGTGCCTATCGTAAAGAGAATCACAGTCGTACTCACTGAAAACCCTCCGCCGGCCTTTTTGTCGGCGGATATTTACTCTTAGCGGGCATCTCGGGCGTCGTTTTCCGTCGCCGATAGCGTCTTTGTTACCGCTATTCTTTTTAGCGGGGCGTCTGGCTCGTCGGTGTGCTGCGACGAGTCTGCGTTGAGCGTTAACACCGTGAAATTCATGGACATGATTCATCTATCGAAATGTTCTTATGACTATTCCTGGCCGGGCCGTCGCCAAAAACGCGAGCTGAGAGGGGATTACTGCGGTGGCGCCTGTTTACAGTGGTAACACCATTGTAAATGGTTATTATTTGCATTAACGTTATTGGCAAATTCTCACAGGGAGCTATCGGGCAATGAAGACGGCGTGGAGCGGCCTGCTGATTGGCATGAGTGCTTTACCGGCAGCGGCGATAAACTGCGAATCTCCTTCGTTACAGGGGGAACTACAGGGGAAGTTCGACGCCAGCGGCGAAGTCTGTTTTGACCTGCCCAGGCTGGGTGAGAACTACGTCGCGGCGATCATTTCCGGCGTCACCGATGCCCGGTTGCTGGATGAACATAACCGTCGTCTGCGCACACTATTGGCGGGGGGGCCACCGGACGGGGAGCAAACCTTACTGTTTTCTTTGCCGGTGAACCGTGCTTCCTCGCTGGTGCTGCATGGCGAAGAGGGGGCGCGCTGGCGCTTTCAGTGGCAGATGCGCGAAACCATCGCGCTGACGAAAATTCAGATGCAGGACCCGGCCAGCCCGCGCCTGCAGCAACTGATGCGCGAGCTGGCGTCGGGAGGGTCTACGGCACGTTTCTGGCTGGAACGCGCGCAGGAAGGCACGCCGATGGTGGAACCGGTTGATGCGACCCATAAGCGGGTTACTTTCCTGTGGCGCGGAGCGAGCCGGAATGTGTTTATTCTCGGCTCCCCCGCGGGAGAGCACGATGCGCTGTTTCGTCTTGGCGACTCTGATGTCTGGTTTCGTAGTTATGTTGTCCCTGCCGATACCTTAATGCAGTATAAGCTGGCTCCGGATGTGCCGCAGGTGACCGGCAGCGGGCATGAGCAGCGGCGAGCGATTCTGGTCAGCGCTCAGGCGGACCCGCTCAACCCGCATAGCATTAATGCGGCTCACGACCGCTGGAATCGCTACTCGCTGCTGGCGCTTAATCCCGTGCGTTTCTGCACGGCGCAGCGTATGGCACGGCCGTTGCGCTACGGAACTTTAACCCGTCATCAGATGCGCAGCGACTTTTTGCAGAATACGCGCGAAGTGATGATTTACCGTCCGCGTCTGCCCCAGCCTGCACGCTGGACCCTGATGTTGTTCGATGGCAAAACTTACCAGGACGAATATCACTTCGCCAACGTGCTGGACAGCCTGATTGCCAGTCATCAGTTGCCGCCGATTAACGTGGTGTTTATCGATAGCCTCGATCATCCGCGTCGGGCGAAAGAGCTGCCGCCGAATCCCCATTTTGCCGATTTTATGGCTCATGAGCTGCTACCGTGGCTGAATCGGCAGGGGCTCCGCCTGAGTCGGCATAAAACGGTGGTGGCAGGCTCCAGCTATGGCGGCCTGGCCGCATCATGGGTGGCACTGCGTTATCCGCGGCATTTTGGCAATGTGTTGAGTCTGTCAGGCTCGTACTGGTGGGCGCCAACGGGGGAAGAGGCCAGTTGGTTGACGCGACAGTATCAGCAATCGCCACGCTATCCGGTACGCTTCTGGTTACAGGCGGGTAAATTCGAAACCCACGGGCCGGATGGCGGTATTTATGTCAATACGCGCGAATTTGAGCAGGTATTGAAGGATAAAGGCTATGCGGTGAGCTTCCATCCCTCTTCCAGCGGCCACGATTACGCCGCCTGGTGCGAAGCGCTGGTGGACGGCATGCGCGACTTTACTGGCTTAGCGCTCAAGGGAAAACCAGCGGCGCCAGATCCAGCGCAGCACCAGGTATTCAATTACGCCCAGCGCTAAGAACCACAGGCAGAAGATCAGCGTATAAAGTTGGTTGAGATCCATCAGGTGGAACGTCTCAACCAGCTTTTGCGCCAGCGTCAGTCCCGGGGACGGCACCGGTAGCAACAGGCAGGAGAGCAAAGCCAACAGGAGAATGCCAGCGGCACTCAGGAGCGTTTCTAGCGGATGTTTCATTATTTGTTAATCATCGGTTAAATACATATTGTCCGGTAAAAGGGAAATGAATGCAATATTGTTTCATACGAAATTAAATTTCGCCTTAAGATATTATATATGATCCCCTTCGTTAATTTCTTTGTTAATTAATTGAGGCTTATTTGTAATTAAGTTAATTGCGCTGAAATGTAAATTAGCGTCATTATTAAGCCAGCGATTTTACAAAAGTATAGGTGCTATATCCCACTAACGTGGCGATAATAATCGCCAGCAGGATATACAGCGCCAGACGGCGTCCGCGGTAGATTCCAAACATAGTTAACCTCGTTTAATTACTGTTTATTCATATTCTGCAATAGTTATTTCATAGAATTAACTTAGCATAGTTTTTGAATTTTGCGAGAGATTAAATATTGCGTTTGCTCAATTTTTCTCGCGCTTATTTGAATTTTCTCACTGCCCGGAATGACGCCAGGCTTTCCGACTCACGGAATTTTAAGGGAGAGATATTTTGACCAAAATGCTCAATACAAATAATACCACCCCCTCGGGAAATGCTGCGCCACGGCAGGTATATCAGCAGACGATTGATGTGGTGCTGGCGCAGAAACAGAGCCATCCCGGCGGGCTCAGCGCCGCCGAGGCGGCTGAGCGTTTGCGGACTTACGGCCCGAATGCGTTGCCGGAGAAAAAGGGCAAGCCCGCCTGGCGGCGTTTTCTCGCCCATTTTAACGATGTTCTGATATATGTTCTGCTGGTTGCCGCGGCGCTCACTGCGGTGATGGGCCATTGGGTTGATACTCTGGTTATTCTTGGCGTCACGGTCATCAACGCCCTGATCGGCCATATCCAGGAGAGCAACGCTGAAAAATCGCTGGAGAGCATCCGCAATATGCTCTCCAGCGATGCGCGCGTACAGCGTAACGGTAAGCATGAAACCCTCCCGACGCGCGACCTGGTTCCTGGCGATATCGTGATTCTGCGCGCCGGCGACCGCGTGCCGGCCGATATGC
The DNA here is from genome assembly GCF_043832615.1 of Klebsiella sp. KE9456. Lineage (NCBI taxonomy): Bacteria > Pseudomonadati > Pseudomonadota > Gammaproteobacteria > Enterobacterales > Enterobacteriaceae > Klebsiella > Klebsiella sp. KE9456. The sequence goes on along the minus strand of NZ_JBDYQK010000014.1, from coordinate 7,389 downwards.
GCCTGATTGAAACCCATAATCTGCGGGTTGAAGAAGCGATTTTGACCGGAGAATCGACGGTAGTGGATAAAACCACCGACGTGCTGGACGGGGAACTGCCGCTGGGCGACCGCACCAATATGCTCTTTTCCGGCACCACCATCAGCGCCGGTAGCGGCGTTGGCGTGGTGACCGCCACCGGCCAGGAGACAGAACTTGGCCACATCAACCAGATGATGGCGGGCATTGAGAAGCATCGCACACCGCTGTTGGTGCAAATGGATAAACTCGGCAAGGCGATTTTTGTCATCATCCTGGCGATGATGGCGGCGCTGTTTGTCTTCAGCCTTGCGCTGCGCGATATTCCTCTCGGCGAGCTGCTGCTCTCTCTGATTAGCCTGGCGGTTGCCGCCGTGCCGGAAGGCTTACCGGCGATTATCTCAATTATTCTCTCTCTTGGCGTCCAGGCGATGGCGCGGCAGCGGGCGATTATCCGCAAACTGCCGACGGTAGAAACCCTGGGCGCAATGACCGTGGTATGTTCGGATAAAACCGGCACCCTGACGATGAACGAGATGACCGTTAAAGCGGTTATCACCGCCGACTGTTGCTATCGCGTTGAAGGCGACAGCTACGAGCCGAAAGGCGGTATCTATCTGGAGGGCAGCGATGCGCCGGTGCAGATTAAAGCGGGCAGCGTGCTGGAAACGTACCTGCGCACTATCGACCTGTGTAACGACAGCCATATTATCCAGGATGAGCGCGGTCTGTGGGGCATTACCGGCGGGCCAACCGAAGGGGCGCTGAAAGTGCTGGCGGCAAAAGCGCAACTGGAACCGGTTGACGCCCAACTGGTAGCGAAAATCCCCTTTGATTCGCAGTATAAATATATGGCGACCCGGCAGAAAATCGGCAATGAGGAGCGGGTGCTGATTACCGGCGCGCCGGACGTGATTTTCTCCCTGTGTCGTCAGCAGATGAGCAAACAGGGGCCGGTGGCGTTCGACGCTCACTACTGGGAAGAGGAGATGGCGCGCTTTGCCCGTCAGGGGCTGCGCATGGTCGCCGCCGCATACAAACCAGCCAACGTCGGCAGCACCACGCTGACCCATGACGATCTGCGCGAAGGCCTGGTGTTCCTCGGCATCGCCGGGATGATGGATCCGCCGCGTCCGGAAGCCATTGACGCGATTCACGCCTGTCAGAATGCGGGGATCCGCGTGAAGATGATTACCGGCGACCATCCCCAGACGGCCATGAGCATTGGCGGGATGTTGGGGATCGCCAACAGTCGCCAGGCGATGACCGGCTACCAACTGGAGCACATGGATGATGCCGAACTGGCGAAAGCCGCCGTTGAGTACGATATTTTTGCCCGTACCAGCCCGGAGCATAAGCTGCGCCTGGTGAAAGCCCTGCAGGATAACGGTGAAGTGGTTGGTATGACTGGCGACGGCGTTAACGATGCACCGGCGTTGCGTCAGGCCGACGTCGGTATCGCCATGGGGATCAAAGGGACTGAGGTGACCAAAGAAGCGGCCGACATGGTACTCACCGATGATAACTTTGCCACTATCGCCAGTTCGGTGAAAGAGGGGCGTCGGGTCTACGACAACCTGAAGAAGACCATTCTGTTCATTATGCCGACCAACCTCGCGCAGGGGCTGCTGATTATCATCGCCCTGCTGGCGGGGAACATTATTCCGCTGACGCCGGTACTGATTTTGTGGATGAACATGGCGACCTCCGCCACGCTCTCCTTCGGCCTCGCATTTGAAGCCGCCGAGCGTAATGTGATGCACCGTCCGCCGCGTAAAACCGGTCAGCATGTGATGGATGCTTTCGCTATCTGGCGCGTTGCTTTTGTCGGCACGATGATCGCCGTCGCCGCCTTTATTCTTGAAGCCTGGCTGGCACCGCGGGGCCACAGCCCGGAGTTTATCCGCACCGTGCTGTTGCAGATGCTGGTCACCGCGCAGTGGGTCTACATGATCAACTGCCGTAGCAGCGACAGCTTCTCGCTGAACATGGGGCTGCTGCGTAACAAAGGGATCTGGCTGGTGAGCGGCGTGCTGCTGCTGATGCAACTGGTCATCATCTACGTGCCGGTAATGCAGGCGATGTTTGGCACCGAAGGGCTGCCGCTGCGCTACTGGTTTATCACCCTGGCGAGCGGTATGGCGATGTTCCTGGTGGTGGAAGTGGAGAAACGCCTGACCCGTCGTTTTCGCAAAGCCGCCTAGTTCGTCCGCTCCGCCCGGCCTCCCTTCTCCCAGGGGAGGGAGGCCGGGCCATCGTAAGGAATTTCCCATGAACAAGATGATCCGCTCCGCCTTACTGGCCTGCGGCCTGGCGGGTTTTGCGCTAACGGTCGCAGCCGCTCCGGCGATTCCGGTCCGTATCGCCACCGTTGAACACGCGCCGCATGTCAATGAGCGGCAAATTTCCGGCCGCGTTGAGGCCATTCATGCCGTTGCTGTTCGCGCCCGCACCGAAGGGACAATCGTGCTGCGCCATTTTCAGGACGGGCAGTATGTAAAAAAAGGCGATGTACTGTTTACGCTTGATGATGCGCAACCAAAAGCCGAACTGGCGCTGGCGCAGGCGGAACTGAAAAGCGCGCAGGCGTCATTACGCCAGGCCCAACAGCTACTGAACCGTTATCAGCAATTAAAAAATAACCATTCGATTAGCCGCAACGATGTTGATACCGTGCGAATGCAACGCGATGTCGCCGCGGCTGCCGTGGACCAGGCACAGGCGCGGATTACCGCCCGGAAGATTACCCTCGGCTATACCCGCATAACGTCCCCGGTTACCGGCCGTGTCGGCCATAGCCAGTTTCATGTCGGTAGCCTGGTCAATCCCGCCAGCGGCGTGCTGGTCGATGTTGTGCAGCTTGACCCGATTCGCATTGCGTTCTCACTCGATGAGACGGCATTTTTTGCTAAAGCGGGACAATATCCCGATATTAGCGCGCTGAAACAGGCGTGGCTGGCGCAGGTTGATATTGATGGGCAACGTGAAGATGGCGTACTGACGTCCGTCGATAACCGTATTGATAGCCGTACCGCCAGCGTGGCGCTGCGCGCCGAATTTGCTAACCCGCAACACCGTCTGCTGCCCGGCGGCAACGTGATGATTTTCTTCCGGCCGCTGGCGGGTCAGGAAAAACCGATGATCCCTGTTTCTGCGGTACAGCAGGACGCGCAGGGTTTTTACTGCTGGATACTGACGGCAAACAATACCGTAACGATGCGGCGTATTATTCCTGGCGGCCAGCAGGGGCCGCGACTGGCAGTGACGGAAGGACTTCATGCGGGCGAACGTGTGGTGACGGAAGGCGCTCAACGCCTGCGTGACGGCGCCGCTGTGCAGTGGCTGAATGAATGAGGAAGAAAGGATGCTGACGTTTTTTATCCGTCGTCCGCGCTTTGCCATGGTGATTGCGTTGTTGATCACTTTTATCGGCGCGGTGTCGCTGAAGCTGATCCCGGTCGAACAATATCCGCAGATTACTCCGCCGGTTATTAATGTGAGCGCCAGTTGGCCGGGGGCCAGCGCGGCGGATGTGGCTGAGGCCATTGCCGCACCGCTGGAGACCCAACTCAATGGTGTTGACCATATGCTGTATATGGAATCCACCAGTTCTGATGAGGGAGCCTACAGCCTGAGCCTGACCTTTGCCGCCGGTACCCATGCCGATTTAGCCGCGGTTGATGTACAGAACCGGGTTTCGCAGGCGGTGGCGCAGCTTCCTGCGGAAGTGCAGCAGAACGGCGTGCAGGTGCGCAAACGGGCGACGAACCTGCTGATGGGCGTGAGTCTTTACTCGCCGCTCGGTACGCTATCGCCGTTGTTCGTCAGCAACTACGCCAGTACCCAGGTGCGCGAGGCGCTGGCGCGTCTGCCGGGCGTTGGTGACGTACAGATGTTTGGCGCCCGCGACTACAGTATGCGCATCTGGCTGCGGCCCGACCGTATGAATGCGCTTAATATTACCTCCGATGATATTTCCCGGGCGCTGTACGAACAAAACGTGCAGGGCGCGGCGGGGCAGGTGGGGACGCCGCCGGTATTTAACGGTCAGCAGCAGACCCTGACCATCAACGGTATTGGTCGATTGAGCGATGCCGCCAGTTTCGGACGGATTATTATTCGAAGCGGCGAGCGTGGGCAACTGGTGCGTCTGTCTGACGTGGCAACCATTGAGCTGGGCGCGCGCAGCTACCGTTCCGGCGCGCAGCTTAATGGCAAAGACTCCGCGTATCTTGGTATCTATCCGACGCCGACCGCCAACGCGCTGCAGGTCGCCAGCGCGGTGCGCGCCGAGTTGACCCGGCTGCACACGCGATTTCCGGCCGATCTCACCTGGGAAGTGAAGTTTGATACCACCCGCTTTGTGACGGCGACGATCAAAGAGATCGGCGTTTCGCTGATGCTAACCCTACTGGCGGTGGTGGTGGTGGTGTCGCTGTTTCTGCAAAGCTGGCGGGCGACGCTGATTGTTGCTCTCGCGATCCCGGTTTCGCTTATCGGTACTTTCGCCGTACTCTATTCGCTGGGCTATAGCGCCAATACCCTGAGCCTGTTCGCCATTATTCTTGCGCTGACCATGGTCGTGGATGACGCTATCGTGGTGGTGGAAAATGTTGAAAGCAAAATGGCGGAGGGGCTGGAGCGCGGGGAGGCCACCGCGCAAGCCCTGCGGCAAATTGCCGGACCGGTGATTGCCACGACCCTCGTGCTGCTGGCGGTATTTGTTCCAGTAGCCATGCTGTCCGGGATTGTCGGCGAACTGTATCGCCAGTTTGCCGTCACGTTGTCGACGGCGGTGACCCTGTCGAGCGTTGTGGCGTTGACCTTAACGCCTGCACTGTGCGCGCTGCTGTTGCGCCCGCGGCCAGCGCAGCCAGCCGCCATCTGGCGCGGTTTTAACCGCGGGCTGGAGCGCGTGCGAGACGGCTATGGCCGCCTGGTTGGCGGAATGAATCGCCATCCCTGGCTGGCGCTGGCCGCAACAGTTATGGCCGCCGGGCTGGTGGCGCTGAGCTTCACCAGCATGCCGAAGGGGTTTCTGCCGCAGGAAGATCAGGGCTATTTCTTCGCCAGCGTGCAGCTGCCTGAAGCCGCCTCGCTGGCGCGTACCGAAGCGGTGATGGCCCAGGCGCGGGAGTTGCTGTTGATGAATCCGGCGGTGGCGGATGTGATTCAGGTGTCCGGTTTTAATATTCTTAACGGCACCAGCGCCTCGAACGGCGGCTTTATTTCGGTGATGCTGAAAGACTGGCATCAGCGACCGCCGCTGGAGGCGGTGATGGAAAAACTACAAGGGCAGTTGATGGGGCTGCCGGAAGCGACGATTATGACCTTTGCGCCGCCGACGCTGCCGGGGCTGGGCAATGCTTCGGGGTTTAATTTACGTATTCTGGCGCAGGCCGGGCAATCTTCGGCGGCGCTGGAGCAGGTGACGCATCAGGTGCTGCGGATGGCCAATCAGCACCCGCAATTGAGCCGGGTCTTTACGACCTGGAGCAGCAATGTGCCACAACTGACGCTCAACGTTGACCGCGATCAGTCGGCGCGGCTGAATGTACCGACTTCAAGGATTTTCAGTAACTTGCAAACCGCGTTTGGCGGCACCCGCGCCGGGGATTTCAGCCTAAATAACCGCGTTTACCCTGTCGTTATCCAAAATGAGATGCAGTGGCGTCAGCGGGCGGAGCAGATTAGCGAACTGTATGTGCGTAGCGACAACGGCGAGCGAGTCCGTTTGAGCAACCTGGTGACAATTACGCCGACGATCGGCGCGCCATTTATTCAGCAATATAATCAGTTCCCGTCGGTATCGGTGAGTGGTTCAGCCGCCGAAGGCGTTAGCAGTCGCACGGCGATGGCGGTGATGGAGCAGATTTTACAATCGCATTTACCGCAGGGGTATGACTATGCCTGGAGCGGAATTTCGTGGCAGGAGCAGCAGACCGGCAATCAGGCGATGTGGATCGTGCTGGCGGCGGTGGTGATGGCGTGGTTGTTCCTTGTCGCCCAGTACGAAAGCTGGACGCTCCCGGCGAGCGTGATGCTGTCGGTGCTGTTTGCCATTGGCGGAGCATTGTTGTGGCTATGGTGGGCCGGTTATGCCAACGATGTCTATGTGCAGATTGGTCTGGTATTGCTGATTGCGCTGGCGGCAAAAAACGCGATTTTGATTGTTGAGTTTGCGCGGGCGAAGCGCGAAGAGGGGATGTCGATAGTCGATGCGGCTCGTGAAGGCGCGACTCACCGTTTTCGTGCGGTGATGATGACGGCGGTCTCCTTCATTATTGGGATTGCGCCGATGATGCTTGCGACCGGCGCCGGGGCGCAGAGTCGACGGATTATTGGCGCCACCGTATTCAGCGGCATGCTGGTCGCTACGGCGATCGGGATTCTGTTTATTCCGTCGCTGTACGTGTTGTTCCAGCGTCTGCGTGAGTGGGGGCATCGCCGGATGTAGGTGCACTGCGGTTTTGTTCCCCAGCTCGCGCTAGGCTACAAAACCGCAGACGATGTTATGCCGACTACCTGCTCTCCACCGCGATCATGGTAACGAACGGATGGTACTGCCACGGCACGCTGCCGCCTTTCTGATACATCCTGGAAAGGGTGCCATCGAGATAGAGCATCTGGCGTATGTTGAGCGTTGACTGTGCGTAGCAGGCGAAATCATAGAAGTTGGTTTCGTGCTCGCTGAGCATAAACACGACTTTGCCATCGCTGGTAATACCCACTCCGTTACGCAGTTTGCGCGAGCCGGCGGATGGCTTCAGCCGCCAGTTTATCTTACCGTTTTCAATCAGCACCGGTCCGGATTGTACCGCGTACTCTATGGCTGGAGACGGTTTAAATTTATTGAGGTGACAATCTCCGCGTTTTGTCCTGCCACGTAAAATACCCCGCCAGGACGAATAAAAAAGTTGCCGCTGCCGGAGGCGCGGTTAAGCGAAGCCAACCGTCGTCCTTTTTCGATATACAGTCCCAGCGGCGTGTCGTTTTTTGCGTAAATGCCGCCGTTCATCGCCATCTGCACGCGCCCACGTTGGTTGATGTCCGCCAGAAGCGAGCGTAGCGATCCCCAGGCCTTGCCGTAATGCGGGTCAGTTAAGGGCTGTCAGTTGTGTTTATGGCTGGCTGAGCGGTTCCGTTAATCGGTGGTTTAAACGAAAATCTGATTCGGTTGATTCACTAACTGAGCTGATACGGGCTGAAATATAAAGGATATAACTTTTTTATGACTTTCAGCTTCTGAAAAGCCCCTGACGAATAACGGACTCACCGCATGGGGGTTGGGCGCATCAAGGAAACCTGGCGGGAACGCAGGCGCGCATCCAGGACTGGCCGCCAGGACGGCGGCCAGAGGGCGGGTCGAGA